>CAYMQR010000050.1:0-16027 GCA_964392195.1 uncultured bacterium
GGTATCGTCATCGCAAGAAGCAGATCTCGGCCACTGACTTCAAGAAGCGGGGACTGGCGCTCCTCTAAGAGGTCGACGAGCTGGGGATCGTGATCACGAAGCGGGGAGTTCCGGTGGCGAAGCTCGTTCGCATCGGCGACCAGCCCCGCGAGCGGATCGGTAGGCTCGAGGGTACGGTGAAGATCGAGGGAGAGCTGATGTCGACGGGGATCCGATGGGATGCGGAATCGTGACACCCATCGGGGCGTGAGACCCCGCGAATTGCGGCGCTTCGAGCGCGAACGGCCACGACGAAGCCGGGGCCGCCAGGAGACCGGGGATGGAACCCCGGTCGCTACGGCGGGCTTTCGCGACCGCGGTCGTGGCGCTTCCCGCCGACGGAGCGGCGGGCTCCAGGGGCGTGGAGCTTCAGCGACGGGGGCTCGGCGCTCCGCTCAGGCGGCGGCGCGGGCGAGGTCGCGGGTGTCGAGCCAGGTCTTGACCGTGGTGGTGCCGAGGATCACTGTGCCGCCCACCAGCGACCAGCCGTTGGGCCGCTCGCCGTGGGCGAGCCACGTCCACGCCGGGTTCAGCACCGGCTCGAGCAGGCAGATGAGCGACGCCTCGAGCGCCGACACGCGCTTCAGCCCGCGCGTGAAGAGCACGTAGGCGAGGGCGATCGACATCGCGCCCAGCCACGCGACGATCGCCACGTCCTCGAGACGCACCGTGTGGACGGGCAGGGCCGGGACGAGCCCGGCGCCGAACGCGATCACGTTCCCCGTCACCAGCGCCGACGCGACCGCGCTCGCGGCGGCGCCGCCATCGTCCGCGCCGCCCGCGCTCTCGGCCGTCCGCAGCCGCCGGAACCCGATCACCGTCAGCGCCCAGGTGATCCCCGAGACCAAGCCCAGCGCGTTGCCGGCGAGCGGCGCCGGTGCCGTGGTGGAGGGCGGGTCGCTGGTCACGAAGAAGAGCGCCATGCCGGCGGCGAGGAACCCCATCGCGACGGTGTCCCGGCGGCTCGCGTGCTCGCCGAGGACCCACGGCGCGAGCGCCATGACCCACAGCGGCGCGGTGGCCTGCAGGAACACCGCGCTCGCGCCGGTGGTGAGCTTGTTGGCGAGGGCGAAGGACATCATCGTCCCCGCGTAAGCGGCGCCCACCGCCGCCGCGCGCGGGCTCGGCCAGCGGCGCGCCTCCGGCAGCAACACCAGGAACACCAGCGCGGCGACCCCGGAGCGGAAGCTCGCTACCTGCCAGCTCGTGAGCGCGCAGCCCTTGATGAAGGCGCTGTTCCCCGACCAGAGCAGCGAGGCGCCCGCGAGGGCGAGACGCGCGCCGAGGGCGTGGTGCGTGGTGCTCATCGGTCGATGCGATCGGGGAGGCCGTGGCGCGCCGCGGCCGGGCGAGGGGGCTTGAATGTAGCGGATCACCGGACCACGATCGCGCGCCCATGGATCGCGACACGAGCCCGCTCGTCCCGCGCCGCGCGCTGATCCTCGCCGCCGGCAAGGGCGAGCGGCTGCGCCCGCTCACCGACACCATCCCCAAGCCGCTGGTCGAGGTGGCGGGGCGCCCGCTCATCGCGTACGCGCTGGCGTGGTTGCGCCACTTCGGGGTGTGTGAGGTCGCGATCAACCTGCACCACCTCGGCGACCGGATCCGCGCCGCGATCGGCGACGGCTCGGCCCACGGCGTCTCCGTCCACTACTCGGAGGAGCCGGAGATCCTCGGCACCGGCGGCGCGATCCGCAACCTGGCGGGCTGGCTCGGCGACGAGCCGTTCGTGGTCGCCAACGCCGACATCGTCCACGACGTCGACCTCTCCGCCCTCGCGCGGCTGCACCGAGACACGAGCTCGCTCGCGACCCTCGCGCTCCGCCGCGACCCGGAGAGCGCACGCTACGGAGAGATCTTCATCGATCGGGGCGGGCGGATCGTGAGCTTCCTCGACCCCCCCGCCAGCCGCGACGGGCTCGAGGGCCTGATGTTCACAGGCGTGCAGATCGTCGAGCCGTCGATCGTCCACCGCATCCCGTGGCCGGGCGCCTCGAGCAGCACCCAGCACCTCTACCGTCCGCTGGTGCGCGAGGGAGCGCCGCTCCACGGCCTCCGTTACGACGGCTACTGGAGCGACGCCGGCACGCCGGCCTCCCTCGCCGCGTTGCGCGAGGACCTCGCCGCGCGCCGGGTCGCGCTCCGCTACGACCTCGGTTGACCCGCATGGGTGCGCGGGCTTACGGTCGAACGGGAGCTCATGATCGGGCCTCCCGCGGATCGAGCGTTCCGCCGTGGATCCCACCCCCCTGACCGCCGTTCCCGAGACCGTACCGGCCGTCGACGTGCGGCTGCTCTCGATCGGTGCCCGCGAGTTCTTCGTCTACACGCTGGTGGACGGGCGCTCCGACGTGCGCCAGCTCGTGGCGCGCTCGGGGCTCGGTCAGTCGGACCTGCTGCGCAGCCTGCGCATCCTCGCCGGCGCGGGCGCGATCCGCGTGCCCGGCTTCGAGCCCACGCCCGACGAGGCGATCGCGCTGCCGGCCCGGGAGGGCGCACCGGCGGCGCCGCCGCCCGGTGGGTCGCTGGCGCGGCTGCTCGCCCGCATCCACCGCGGCGCGGGCTCCGGCACGGTGGTGGTCGAGCGCGGGCGCGCCGCGATGCGGATCACCTTCGTGCGCGGCGAGATCGTCGACGTCTCCGCGGCCTTCACGGGCGAGTTCTTCGGCACGTACCTGCTCGAGCGCGGCAGGATCACCATGGCCCAGCTGCAGCTCTCGCTGCAGCGCATGTACGCGGAGAAGCGCCGCCAGGGTGAGGTGCTGAGCGAGCTGGGCCTGGTCGGCGAGGACGAGCTGCCCACGCTGCTCGCCGCGCACGCCGCCGAGCGCGTCGCCGACGCGATCGGCTGGGAGGGCGCGGACGTCCGCTTCCTCGAGGGCGAGACGGTGGTGGGCCGCCCGCTCGCGGTCGCGACCTCGCAGGTGCTCTTCCGCGGCATCCTCCAGCGCGCGCCGGCGTCGGTGGTGAGCGCCGAGCTCGACCCGCCCGCGGGCGAGCGGGTGGTGCCGCGGGTGGCGGCGGCCGACCTCGACGCCGCGCTGCTCGGCGACACCGAGGGCCGCACCTGGGCGGCGCTGCACCAGCCCGGCGCGCGGCTCGCGTCCGCGCTCGAGCAGCCCGGCCTGCACGGCGAACGCGCGCGCCGGTTCGCGCTCGCCGTGCTCGCCCTCGGGTACGTGGAGCTCGAGCGCGCGGAGGCGGCCCCCGCCGTCGCGGCGAGCTCGCCCACCGCCGACCTCGCGCAGGTGGCGGCGGACGCGAGCGCCGCGGCGGCCCGCTCGCCGGCGCGGGTGGCGGCCGAGGCGCGGCCGGTGGCGGTGCCCGAGCTCCTCGTCGCGGGCCTGGCGGTCCCGGACAGCGGCGACCTGTCGCGGATCCCGGCCGTGGCGGTGCTCAAGGCGTTCCTGTCGGCGCCGCGCTCGGGGCGGCTGGTGTTCGAGCGCGGCAAGGCGCAGAAGATCGTCGACCTCGGCGGCCGCGGCGCGATCGGCACCGTGCTCAGCGTCAACGCCGACCCGCCGTTCGGCAATTACCTGCTCGAGCGCGGCCTCATCGGCTTCGACGTCTACGAGCGCACGCTGCAGCGCATGTACACCGAGCGACGCCGCCACGGCGAGGTGCTGGTGGACGCGGGCGCGCTCACGCCCGCCGACCTCGAGCGCCACCTCCGCGAGCACCTCGAGCACCGGCTGATCGAGCTGTTCGGGTGGAGCGAGGGGCACTACACGTTCACCGAGGCGCCGGTGGCGGCGCGCGAGGACCTCGTGGATCGCGCGCGCCTGCTCTACCTCGGCACGCGCTCGTCGCTGGGCGACGGGTGGGTCGCCACCGAGATCGCGCGGGTCCACGAGGCCCACGCGGTCGCCGCGCGCGGGGCCGACGTCACGAACCTCGGCCTCGCCCCGGAGGAGCAGGAGCTGTGGCGCTCGCTGGGCGGCGGCGGGCGTGCGGTGGGCGAGCTGCTCGACGGCGCCGGGGATGCGGCCGACGAGCGCGCCCGGCTGCTGGTGGCGCTCGCCTACGCGGGGGTGATCGAGTTCCGCCCGGGACCCTCGGTGGCGGCCGGGGCCGCGGCCGAGCCCGTGGCCAGCGCGCCGAGCGCGGCGCCGGGTCCACCGCATCGCGAGCCGCTGCCCGAGTCCCCGACCGACGAGGTGCTGCTCGGGCGCGAGCCGCGCTCGCACATCCGCACCATCCACATCCGCCAGACCACGCGCTCGCCGGCCGGAGCGGGCCGCTCCCAGGACGGCTACCGGCGTCCGCGGCTCTCGGCGCTCTCGGGGTTCGGCGAGAAGGCCGAGTTCGAGGACAAGATCTCGGGCGGCGCGTGGGAGGGTGACCTCGACGTCGAGTTCGTGCGCGAGAACCTGTCCAAGACCCTCAAGTGGATGAGCCACCAGCACCGCTTCAAGATCCTCGACGCCCACGAGTCGCTCACCACCGGCGAGCTCGAGGAGCGCTACCAGAAGCGCCGCGAGGGCTTCGACCCCGACAACCGCCGCTACAAGCCGATGCCCGAGGACATCCGCAACCTGGCCCGAGAGATCTGCCAGGTGATCGACGAGGCCTGGCAGTTCCTGCGCGACGAGCCGCGCCGCATCGAGTACCGGCGCGGGATCTTCGGCGAGTCCAACCTCGCCCTCGAGGCCGACGTGCAGTTCAAGAAGGGCGACGTGCTGCTGTTCTGGAAGCGCGAGCCCGAGTCGGCGATCCCGCTCTACGTGTCCGCGATCGACCTCTACCCCAAGAACCCCGACTACCACGCGGCGCTCGCGCTGGCGGTGTACCGCGCCGATCGCAAGCGCCTCGGCGAGGCGCTCGGCCACATCGAGCGCGGCATCCGGCTGCGCGGCGAGTCCGAGCTGCCCTACATGTACCTGGGCATGATCTACCGCGACGAGGGCGCGCGCCAGAAGGCCGCCGATGCCTTCAAGAAGGCGCTCCAGGTGAACCCGCGCAGCAAGGACGCGCGCGCGCTGCTCGAGCGCCTGCTACGCGGCGCGAGCGGCGATCCGTCGGACGACGCCACCTCGGAGTGAGCGCGCCGGGTGGCGCGCGGCGGGTCGGCGCGCGCCATCGAGACACGTCGCGGCGTGCGCGCTAGGCTTCGCTGTTCATCGCATTTCCGGCGATCCCCGCGATCCGGCGAGCGTCGCCCACGAGGACCCGCATGGCCCCCGCCAAGAAATCGTCCCGTCCGGTGAAGCGCGCCGCCCCGGCCGCGCCCGCCGCCGCGCCCACCCCGCTGCTCAAGCTCGGCCTCCCCAAGGGCAGCCTGCAGGACGCCACGGTGCGGCTCTTCGCCAAGGCCGGCTGGAACGTGATGGCGGGCGGGCGCGGCTACTACCCGCCCATCGACGACAAGGAGATCCAGGCGCGCCTGATCCGCGCCCAGGAGATGGCGCGCTACGTCGAGGACGGGCTGCTCGACGTCGGCCTCACCGGCCGCGACTGGGTGCTCGAGCAGAACGCCAAGGTCGTCGAGGTCGCCGAGCTCCAGTACGCGCGCGCCGGGCTGGGGAAGGTGAGGTGGGTGATCGCCGTGCCCGAGGCGTCGCCGATCCAGCGCGTCGAGGACCTCCAGGGCAAGCGCATCGCCACCGAGCTGGTCGGCTTCACGCGCCGCTACCTCAAGGGCCGCGGGGTGACCGCCAAGGTCGAGTTCTCGTGGGGCGCCACCGAGGTCAAGCCGCCCGAGCTCGCGGACGCGATCGTCGAGCTCACCGAGACCGGCAGCTCGTTGCGCGCCAACCACCTGCGGATCGTCGAGACCATCCTCGAGTCCACCACGCTCTTGATCGCCAACCGCGAGTCGTGGAAGGACCCCTGGAAGCGCCGCAAGATGGAGAGCATGGCGCTGCTGCTGGGCGGCGCGCTGCGCGCCGAGACCAAGGTCGGCCTCAAGATGAACGTCCACGAGAAGCACCTGGGCGAGGTGCAGGAGCTGCTGCCCGCGCTGCACACGCCGACCCTGGCGACGCTCTCGGACAAGGGCTGGTTCAGCCTCGAGGTGGTGGTGGACGAGCAGCTGGTCCGCGACCTGGTGCCGCGCCTGAAGCAGTTCGGCGCCACCGGCATCATCGAGTACCCGCTCAACAAGGTCGTGCCCTGAGGCCCGGTCGCGGGGCCCGAAGCGCGCCGAAGTCACGCGAGATCACCACACGTGACGGCTCGCGCGTCGTGTAAGATCGCGGCCCAGCGGCCATGAACCCGTCCGACCTCTCGCTGAAGCTGCGCGTCAACATGGGCGCGCTCAAGGGGGTCCGCCTCACCTCGGCGGACGGCCTGGTGCTGTCGCTGGTCGACGGCAACCGGACCGTCGACGACGTGCTTCGCTCGGCGCCGCTGCCGCGCGATCAGGTCGTCGACGCGGTCGCGCGGCTGCGCGCCGCGGGCGTGCTGCTCGCGCCCGGGCAGGCGGCGCCCGCGCCCGCACCCGCGGTGGCCCCGGCACAGCCGCCGCGCACCAGCCCGGCGCCCACCCGCGGGGGGCGCGCCGGGGGCGAGGACGTGCCGTTCGTCGAGGTCAAGACCGACGAGGTGGTCGCCAACCCGGCCACCTGGGTGAAGCAGGCGATGGTGGCGGGTAGCGAGGCGCTCCGCGACAAGACGCCGTCCGCGGTGGTGCGGGCCGCGCAGGTCGAGGCCGAGTTCCTCGACCGCCTCGACCTCGACGGCGCCCCCGAGCTCGACCCCAAGCCACCCCCGCCGCCGGTGCGGCGCTCGCGCTCGGGACCGTGGCAGGCCAAGGGCAAGACCGAGACCGGCAGCCTCAAGAACGACCCCATCTACCGGCTGCTGCGCGACTTCTACAACGACAAGCGCTCCGGCTTGCTGCGGGTCGAGAAGGACAATGACTGGCGCGAGATCTACTTCTTCCGCGGCCACCCCAACTACGTCCGCGAGCCCAACCCGAAGTACCGCTTCGGCGAGTCGCTCGAGCGCAGCGGGCTGGTGAGCCCGCTCGACGTCACCGACGCCCAGAAGATCGCCGAGAACGAGAAGCTCTTGCTCGGGCTGGTGCTGGTCGAGCTGGGCAGCCTCACCGAGTTCCAGATCAAGGGCATCGTCCGCACGCTGGTGGAGGTACGGATCTCCGACATCTTCGGCTGGGACCGCGGCAACTACACGTTCACCGCCGACGACCGCGAGCGCGACGACCTGGTGCTCACCCAGGTCGACATGAGCCGCATCCTGTTCTTCGGCCTCAAGACCAAGTTCCCGTGGGAGAAGGCGCGCCTCGAGCTCGAGCGCGACCAGGACCGCTACCTGGTGCGCAACCCGGACATGGCGCAGGCGGTGGCGCGCCTCAAGCTCGCCGAGCGCGAGCGGCGCTTCCTCGACGACGTGATCGACGGCGCGCGCACGCTGCGCCAGATCATCGGCTACTCGACGCTCAAGGGCTCCTCCACCTGGCAGCTCCTCCACGCGCTCATCGTGACGGGCTTCGTGAAGTACGCGGAGACCGCGCAGATGGACGTGGTGTCGAGCAAGCTCGCGGCGGACGTCGAGAAGAAGATCTCGACGCTGCGCGGCGCCACCCACTTCGACGTCCTCGAGGTCCACTGGACCGCGCTCGACTTCGAGATCCGCGCCGGCTACGAGCGGCTCCTCAAGGAGTACAGCCTCGAGCGGCGCGAGGTGCAGAGCGCGTCGCAGGACGTGAAGGACAAGTACAAGATCGTGCTCGATCGCGTCGAGCTCGCCTTCCGCAGCATCAACGAGTCGGGTCCGCGGCGCGCCTACCGCGAGAGCGTGATCCCCGACGACAAGGTCCGCTTCGCCGCCAACTTCAACGTCCAGCAGGCGAAGAACTACAAGTTCATGGGCGACATGCGGCAGGCCAAGGAGTGCTTCGACCGCGCCCGCGAGCTCACGCCGAACCTCAAAGTGGACTTCTGACCTGTGTTTTCCGGGGGGCTGTTCCAGCCCCCCGCCCGCGCTGGAGGGCGCCGGTCCCTCGGCGCCGATCCCGGCGGGTCCCACCCCCGAGGCACTCGCTTCGCTCGTGGCGTCGCGCCGCGACGCGCACATCGACGGTTCCGCTCGTGGCGCGGTCGGTTCGATTTCTCCCGGAGGCGGGGGAGCCTGCTTCCTACGAACGACGCCCGCACCCGGTGTGGAGGGCGCGACTCCGTCGCGCCGTGCGAGACGTCGTCGGCATCCGCGCGAATGCCTACCGCGACGGCCAGATCCTGCGCGCGATCGGCAGGCACAGCAGCATCACCGCGCCGTTGGCGAGCCCGAACCACGGCGGCGGGAGGAAGAAGGGCGCGCCGAGCCGGGTACCGATCCAGTTCATCGCCAGGCGCTCGGAGCTCGACACGATCAGCAGCACGCCGCCCCAGTACTGGATGTCGTTGGAGAGCGGGCGCAGCAGCTTGAAGACCACCACGCCGGCGAGTCCGATCGCCCACGCCACCCCCAGGTACGCGTCCTTGGCGGCGGCCCACGACTCCGATCGCGCGCACATCTTGTCCTGCGCCCACACCGGGAAGAGCGCCAGGATGATGAGCAGGAGCCACAGCAGGTTGCGCTGGTTGCGGCGGTGGTCGGCGGTGAACTCGAACGCGAACTGCCTGGGCGTGGTGCGCATCATCTGCGCGCACACCTTGCAGTAGAAGCGCCGGTAGGGCTTGAGCCCGGCGAGCTCGATGGTGCGGCCGCAGCCGCGGCACACCGTGGTGGGCGGGATCTCGAGAGGCGGGCGCTGCCACCAGCGGCGCCCGGCGGGCGCCTCCGGTGCGCCCGCGGCGTCGGTGGGGGGCGCGTTCATAGGCCGAAGGGGACGGTCGCCTCGTTGACCTTGTACTTGAGGTGTTCCTCGATGTAGGTGCGTAACGTGTCGCGCGCGATGTCGCCGACGTCCTTGAACTTGAGGCCCATGCCCGGACCGCGCGCCTGCTGGTTGTCCTCGCGGCGCGGACGCACGTACACGACGCGCGCCTCGAGCTCCAGCATGACCTCGAGCGCGGGGAGCTGGAAGCGCACCCTGAGCTCGGCGCCGAGCGGGCTCGGCTCGCTGGTCTCGAGGAAGCAGCCGCCGAGGCCGATGGTGCGGGCGTAGGCGGTGTGGACGAGGTCGTCCACCCGGTACTCGACCGGAAAGTGCACCGAGACGCGCGGGTGGCGGCGGTGGGGCGGGGTCTCGTTGCCGCGCAGCAGCCGATTCACCAGGTCCGAGAGCTCTCCGGGCAGGATCGACTTGTCGAGGAAGCCGGAGACGCCCATCGCCTGGAGCTCGGCGTCGCCGCGCTTCTCGAAGAGCGGCTCGATCACCCACACCGGTGCACCCACGAACACCGACGGGTCGGCGAGCCTCTCGAGCAGCTCGCTGCCGCCGAGGCGCGGATCGATCAGGTTCACGATCAGGAGCGCGAACTCGCCGCGCTCGCCCTCGACGTGCTCGAGCGCCTCGGTCGCGCTCGAGCACAAGAGCACCGGCGCCTTGAGCTCCTTGATCAGGTCGCTCAGCATCACGTCGTAGAACTCGGTGTTGCCGAGGATCAGCACCGACCGTCCGTGGGTGACGAGGTCGACGGGGCCGGTGCGCGGCCCGGTCTTCGGCGTGGCCGGGCCGCCGCGCGCCGCGCCGGGGCGGGGCGTCGGGGTGGCGTGCGGGTCGATCCGCTTGCGGCGCAGCTCCTCGATCGCCACCCGCGCCGCGTCGGCGAACGGCTCGACGATCTCGTTCAGCCGGAACACGAACTTCTTGTCCTCGGTCTTGACCACCAGCTTGGGCTCGCGCGCGCCCTCGAAGCCCAGGTCGAGGACGTTGCGCAGCGAGATCACCACCTCGTGGATTCCCACCGTGCGGTCGAGGCGCCCGGTCGGCACGAACACCAGCCGCTTGTTGGTGAGGTGGAGGATCCCCTCGGCCGCCAGGATCCAGTTGAACGAGTGGATCGCGCCTCTAGAGTCCAGGACGCGTTCGTCGCGGAGGAGCTCGAAGGATTCGGTCACGAGCGCGGTTCCGTGGAGGGGGTCGGCCGGACCCCGGCCGCGAGAGCGCGAAATGGTACCCCGCCTCGGGTGAGTGTGTCCTCTCTTTTCGCCCGGCCGGCGCCTCGCGCGCGATTGCGGCCGGTTTCGGCGGTGTTCACGCCCGCGACTCGGGCCGCGGGCTGTGGTAACAGAGTCCGGGCGCGGTGACGGTCGGGTCGTCTCGCGCGACGCTTCCGGGGCGTGAGGAGGAGCGAGGCCGATGGGGGAGCTCAGGAGGCACGAGCGGCGCACGATCGAGCTCAAGGCCATCGTGAAGGGGACCGACCCCGCCGGGCAGATGTTCGCGCGCGACGCGCGCATCGTGAACCTGAGCCGGGGTGGCGCGTACCTGATCGCCCACGGAGACCTGCCGTCGCGCGACGCGGTGGAGCTCTTCCTGTGGTTCGGCGACCCGGACGAGCCGGGCTCGACGCCGCAGGTCTCGCCCACGCCGTCGCGGGTGGTGCGGGTCGAGCCGGTGATGGTGTCGGACGCGGTCGCCGGGGCGGTGATCCCGCGGTTCGGTGTGGCCTTGCGGTTCGAGCGCGAGCTCGACGTCGTCTGAACGAGGGCGGTCGACCGATGCCGAGACTCGACGCCGCGCGGCCCACCGCTCGGCTCGCGACCGCCGTAACGCTCGCGCTCGCGCTCGGCTGCCGCGGCGACCACGCCGCCGCGCCGGCCGCGGGTGCGCCGGCGCCGGCGCAGCCGGCGGCGGTCAACGCCGCCAAGCCCGCGTGGGTCTACCTCTACGCCGGCACCACCGAGATCCGCGCCGAGGTCGCGGCCACGCCCGGCGCGCGTCAGGTGGGGCTCATGCATCGCCGCTCGCTCGAGCCCTCGAGCGGCATGATCTTCGTCTTCCCAGACCGGCGCGAGCTCGACTTCTGGATGCTCAACGTGCCGATCCCGCTCTCGATCGCGTTCCTCGACGACGACGGCACCATCATCCGCCTCCACGAGATGGCGCCCGGCGACGGCATCGCCGCGCGCGACCAGCCGCGCTACCGCTCGGCGGGCGCGGTCCGCCTCGCCCTCGAGATGGAGGCGGGGTGGTTCACCCGCCACGGCCTCAAGGAAGGCGACAAGCTCGACCTCGGCACGCTGCTCGCGGACGTGAAGCCCAGCGAGTGAGCGGCGGAGCGGCGCGCGGCGCGGCGCCGCGCGGCATCCCGGGCGGTGCGCCGGCCCGGATTCACTCCGGACGGGGCGGCGCCGTGGAAGGAGTCCGGGGCGACATCCCGATCTGGCTCTCGAACGTGCGCTGCACGATCGCGGGCGTGAAGGCGCGCGCCAGGATCGCCACCACCACCGCTCCCACCACCACCGTCCCGAGCCCGGTGGGCGCGAACGTGGGCACGCCCGGCGCCGTCGAGCTGCCGAACGTGCTCAGCGCCTGGCCCGTCAGCAGCAGCACCGTGCCGGCGGGCGCCACCACCGCGAACAGGCCCTTGAACACGCGCGCCGGGATGCCCGGGCGGCTCTCGGGCGCGAACACCTCGCGATAGAGGCGCTCCGCGCCGTAGCGGGTGATCGCGTAGCCGACCAGCGCGGGGCCGGCGAGCGCCATGCTCTCGAAGATCCAGCTCTGACCGTCGAGGACCGACATCGAGAGCGCGGCGGGGAAGCCGAACATCGCCGCCAGCAGCGCGAGCGCGCCCGAGATCCGCACCCGCTCGGCACCCAGGTCGATGCCGATCCGCACCACGGTCTCGAGCTGCGCCACCAGCGTGAGCACGGTCGCGAGCGCGAGCGCGCCGTAGAGCAGGATCGCGAGGATCGAGCCCCACGACACCCGGCCGAGCAGCGTCGGCACCCACACGAACATGAAGCCGCCCGCGCGCGACGCCAGGTTGCGCCGCAGCGCGTCCGAGACCTCGGCGCCGTAGGCGAGCGGGATGAGCGCGAGGGTGGCGAGCAGGCTCGCGATCACGCAGCCCGCGACCACCCGGCCCACGGCGCGGGCGCGGTCGGTGCCCGGCGCCATCGAACCCGAGTAGGTGAGCATCCAGCCCCAGCCCGCGGCCGTGGTGCCCACCGCCTGCAGCAGCCCGCGGTACCACAGGTGCGGCTCGGTGAGCCGCCACCAGTCGATGCGGAACACGTGGCCGAGCCCGGACGCGACGCCCGCGATCGTGAGCCCGCGCACCGCCAGCACGAACAGGATCGAGAACACCAGCGGCACCGCGAAGCGGTGGAGGCGCTCGATGCCGCGGTGCAACCCACGGCTCACGATCGTCCACGCCACGCCCAGCGCCACCACCAGGAACGGCACCGCGTCCCAGCTCCCCGCGAAGTCGAGCCACTCGCGCTGGTGGTAGTAGCTCTGGCCGGCGAGCGGGCTCGCGAAGAGGTCGTGGGTGAGCGCGTCCACGAAGTAGTGGATGCACCAGCCGCACACCACCGCGTCGAAGCACAGCGTGCCGAGCGTGGTGACGCCGAGGAACGTGCCGAGCGAGGCGTTGCGGCGGTCGCCGAGGTTGGCGAACGCGCCCACCAGCCCGAGCCGCACGCGCTGGCCGAGCGCCGCCTCGGCGACCAGCAGCGGGTAGCAGAACAGCACCAGCCCGACCAGCCACGGGATCAGGAACACCCCGCCTTCCTGTGCGATGATCCGCGGGAAGCGCCAGACGTTGCCGGTGCCGAGGGTGATGCCGAGCGCGGTGAGCACGAACGACCACTCGCCGTCGAACCGTTCGTGCGGAGCGCGCATGCGGCGAGGCTACGAGATTTACGGGGTGATGTCAGGGAAACGATGAAGGTCGCGTACGTGCTGGGACGCTTTCCGGTGGTGTCGGAGACCTTCGTCGCGGGCGAGATCCGCGAGATGGAGCGGCTCGGCCACGAGGTGCGGGTGTTCGCCCTCGGCGAGGGCGACCAGGCTGGCCGCGCGCTGCTCGGCGGCATCCACGCGCACGTCGCGGTGATGGCGCGCGAAACGCGGTGGCGGGCGCTCGCGCGCATGGTCGCGTACGCCGCGAGCGAGCCCGGCCGCTGGCTGCGCGGCGTGGCCGCGTCGCTCGCCGCCGGCGGTGTCGCCGAGGTGAAGCGCTTCCTGCGCGCCACGAGCTGGGCGTGGGACGCGTGGCTCGCCGAGGCCGACCGCATCCACGCCCACTTCGCGAGCGAGCCGGCGCGCGTCGCGCACCGCCTCCACCTCGCCACCGGCGTGCCGTTCGGAGTGACCGCGCACGCGACCGATCTCTTCCCGCTCGCGCCCGACGTGGCCGCGCGGCTGCGCCGCGCCGGCTGGGTGGTCACGGTGTGCGAATACAACCGGCAGGCGCTGGTCGCCGCCGCGCCGTGGCTCGGGGAAGGGCGCCTCCACGTGGTGCCGTGTGGCGTGGATTCGCGGCGTTTCCGGCGTCGCGCTCGGACGGACGGTGGAGCGCCGCCGCGCGTGGTGGCGGTGGGGCGGCTGGTCGAGAAGAAGGGCTTCGCCGATCTGGTCGAGGCGGCGGCGTGGCTTCGCGCGCGCGGCCGCTCGTTCGAGGTGCGGATCTGCGGCGAGGGGCCCGAGCGCGCGGCCCTCGAGGCGCGGATCGCGGGCGCGGGGCTCGGCGGCGTGGTGCGGCTCCTCGGCACGCTCGACCACGAGGCGGTGCGCGACGAGATCGAGCGCGCCGCGGTGCTCGCGCTGCCGGCGGTGATCGCCGCGGACGGCGACCGCGACTCCATGCCGCTCGTCCTCAAGGAGGCGATGAGCCTCGAGGTGCCGGTGGTCGGCACTCGGGTGGCGGGGCTGCCGGAGGTGATCGACGAGCGCCACGGCCGGCTCGTCGAGCCGCACGATCCCGCCGCTCTCGCCGCGGCCCTGGAGGAGCTGCTCGCGATGGCTCCCGCCGCGCGCGCGGCGCTCGGCGTGCGCGGCCGCGAGCGCGTCCTCGCGGACTTCGAGCTCGGCGCGCTGACCGCGCGCTTCGCGGCCGTGCTCGCCGCGGCGGGGACGCCGTCTTGAGCGAGCTACCCCAGTACTTCCGCTACCCGCGCGCCGACGTGGTCGACCTGGTGCCGCGCGATCGCGCCCGTGTCGTCGACGTGGGCTGCGCCGCCGGGCTGGTGGGCGAGGCGCTGAAGCTCCGTCAGCGCTGCGAGGTGGTGGGGATCGAGCGCGAGCCGGCGGTCGCCGCGGAGGCGCGGCGGCGCCTCGACGCGGTGGTCGAGCTCGACCTCGAGGACGCCTCCATCGACTGGACGGCTCGCCTCGGCGCGGCGCGCTTCGACTGCCTGATCTACGCCGACGTCCTCGAGCACCTGCGCGACCCGTGGTCGCTGCTCGCCGCGCAGCGGGCGCTGCTCGCGCCGGGCGGCGTGGCGGTGGTGAGCGTCCCCAACGTACGGCACTACGAGGTGGTGCTCGGGCTGCTGCTGCGGGGGCGCTGGCGCTACCAGGACGAAGGGGTCCTCGACCGCACCCACCTGCGCTTCTTCACCCGCGCCTCGCTCGCCGAGCTGCTCGCGGGCGCCGGCTACCGGGTTAGCGAGCTGCGCCGCGAGATCCACGCCTCGCGCGCGGCGCGCTGGGTGGGGGGCTTGTGCTCGCCGATCGCGCGCGATTTCCTGGCGCGCCAGTTCCTGGTGCTCGCGGTACCGACCCACGACGCTCCCTGATCGCACCGTCTTCCCCGCCGCCGCCCCTTCCCACCATGGCCGACTCGCGTGGCTCGCCGCTTCGAGCGCTCTTCCGCGCCGCGCTCGGCGCGCTGCTCGCCTGGCGGCGCGCCGCGTTCCTGACCCGGCTGAGGCTCGAGGCGCGGCTGCGCGGCGTGGCGCTCGAGCTCCACGTGGGTCGCAACTTCGTGGTCGGGAAGGACGTCAGGGCGGAGCTCGGCGGGCGCCGCGTGCGGCTCGTGATCGGCGACGACGTCACGTTCGCCGACGCGGTCCGTTTCACGCTGGTCGACGCCGACGTCCACCTCGGCGACGGGAGCGCCATCAAGCGCGAGTGCCTGATACACGTGTTCGGCGGGCGGCTCGTCCTCGACGGCAGGTGCGGGCTCAGTCAGCGCTGCGTCGTCCACTGCGCCGACGAGATCTCGATCGCGAAGTGGACCGTGGTGAGCGAATACGCGACCCTCGTCGACTCGCTGCACGCGGTGCCGATGGCGCCGGTCGAGCGCAACTGGCTGCGCGACGAGAGCGCGGTCGAGAAGGCACCGATCCGGATCGGCAGCCACGTGTTCGTGGGCGCCAAGGCGACGATCCTCAAGGGCGTGACGATCGGCGACTGCTCGATCGTCGCCGCCAACTCGCTGGTGACCGCGGACGTGCCGCCGCTGACGATGGCGATCGGCGTCCCCGCGCGCCGTATCCCGCGCCGTCCGCCGTCCGGGACCCCGCCGAGCGGCGCGTGAGCGGCACCCTCCGGCGCGTGCTGCGCACCAGCGGGCTGGTGCTGGCGGGGCAGCTCTTCGGCCGAGTCACGGGCGCGATCGTCTACGTGTCGATGGGCCGGCTGCTCGGCAAGGCGGAGCTCGGCCGCTTCAGCTTCGTGGTCGCGTACGTGGGGATCTTCCAGGTCATCGGCGACCTCGGGCTGCAGCAGATCGTGGTGCGCGAGGTCGCGCGCGGCGGCGCCGACCGGGCGCGGGTGGTGTTCAACGCGGCGCTGCTGCGCGCGCTGCTCGCGTCGCTCGCGTGCGTGGCGGTGCTCTCGCTCTTGCCGTGGGTCGGCGCCGACCACGAGAGCGCCGAGGTCCAGTGGATGGTGTTCGTGGGGTGCGCGTGGATCCTGAGCTACGCCGCGCTGCCGCTCGGCGCGGTGTTCCGCGCCACCATGCGCATGGAGGTCCCGGTCGCCGCCAACGCGATCGGCAACGCCTGCTACGCGGTGCTCGCTGTTCTCGGGATCCTGGTGGTGAGGCAGGCGTGGGCGCCGTGGCTGGCGCTGGTGCTCACGAGCGTGGGGCCGGCGCTGGCGATCGCGTGGTTCGGCGTGCGTACGCTGCGCCCCGACCCGCGACCGAGCGCACGGCTCATGACCGAGCTCACCACCACGAGC
>CAYMQR010000051.1:0-15482 GCA_964392195.1 uncultured bacterium
GCCGGCGCTCGTGGCCACCCAGCCGGCCGCGTGAGCGACCGCGCTCGCCGCACGCGCCAGCGAAGCGCTCGCGCGGCTCTGGCAGCGCACCGCGTGACGGGCTAGACCTCAGCGACCGCGCCCGCCCGGCGCGTCTCTCTTCCGAGGAGCCCGTCATGAACCGCACCGAGTCGGTGGAAGTCGGCCCCCTGCGCGTCCAGAAGGAAGGCCACGTCACGTGGGTCTTCCTGGCGCGACCCGAGACTCGCAACGCCATGGGACCCGACCTGTGGGAAGCGCTGCCCCAGGTGTTCGGCGAGATCGACCGCGACGATTCGTGCCGGGTCGCGGTGCTCGCCGCCGAGGGCAAGCACTTCACCGTCGGCCTCGACCTCAAGTCGGTGGGCGGCCTGGTGTCGTTCGAGGGCTCGCAGGCGCAGCAGCGCCGCGCCCTGCACCAGGAGATCCTGCGGCTGCAGGAGAGCGTCACGGCCATCGAGCGCGTGCGCAAGCCGGTGATCGCCGCGATCCACGGCTACTGCATCGGCGGCGGCATCGACGTGATCACCGCGTGCGACATGCGGGTCGCCTCGAAGGACGCGATCTTCTCGGTCCGCGAGACGCGCATGGCGATCGTCGCCGATCTCGGCACGCTGCAGCGGCTGCCGGGGATCGTGGGCCGCGGCCACGCCTCCGAGCTGGTCTTCACCGGCAAGGACATCGACGCCGATCGCGCCCGGGAGATCGGGCTGGTCAACCACGTGTACCCGGACCGCGAGGCCGCGCTCGAGGGCGCGCAGCAGCTCGCCGACGAGATCGCCTCCTTGAGCCCGCTCGCGGTACAAGGGTCGAAACAGGTGCTCGCGTCCGGGCGCCGCGCGGAGATCGCCGAGGGACTGCGCTACGTGGCGCTGTGGAACTCGGCGTTCCTGGTGTCCGACGACCTCGGCGAGGCGCTCGCCTCGTTCATGGAGAAGCGCAAGCCCGACTTCAAGGGCGCCTGATCCCGGGGACGAGCGGGCCGGGCTGGCGGGAGGAGGTGGCTCGATGCAGCGACCGCGATGGCCCGGAGTGCTGGTGGCGGCGCTGCTCGCCGCCGGCTGCGGAAGCGACGGCGCAGGAGGCGGTGGGCCGGCGGGCCCGCTCGCCGAGCGCGCGCGCGGCTACGACGCGTGGCACGAGGCCCACCACCAGCCGCTCTACGGCGCGACGGTCGAGGTGCGGTTCACCGACGAGTCGCTCACCGACGTCCTGCAGTACGAGGGGCGCGGCGACTCGACGATCTGGACCGGTACCTACCTCGGCAGCCAGGCGTTCCGCTACGCGGTGACCGGCGAGGCGCAGGCGCGCGCCAACGTCCTCCGGATCGTCGACACCCTCCACGACCACCTGAAGGTCACCGGGCGGCCGGGCTTCATCGCGCGCTACCGCGCGCCGGCCGACGCGCCGGGAGTGACCGGGTGCGAGCCGGAGGACGAGAACTGCCACATCGTCACCGACGGTCCGTTCGCCGGCGACCTGTGGACCGGCAACACCAGCCGCGACCAGTACACCGGGTGGTTCTTCGGCATGGCGCTCGCCTACGACTTCGTCGACGACGAGGCGATGCGCCAGACGATCCGCGACGACGTCACCGAGGTGGTCGACGCGGTCGCGCGCCAGGGGTACGTGATCGTCGACGTGGACGGCATCAAGACCACCGCCGGCCCCGAAGCGCTGCCGCCGTTCGCGCTCAACTGGCACCTCGTCGCGCACCACGTCGCCGGGCGCCAGCAGGACCTGGACGCCGCCCGCCAGATCGCCGCCAACCGCACGCTCTACGAGATCGCCACGATCAGCTTCAACAACCGCTACGTGCAGTTCTACGGCAACAACCTCAGCCACCAGAACTACTTCAACGCCGAGCGCCTGAGCCGCGACGTCCCCGAGATCCACGAGCTCGTGCAGACCAACTTCCGCGACCAGATCCACAAGAGCGTCCACCTCGCCCACAACGCGTTCTTCGAGCTGATCCACCGCTCGGTGCTGGGCGAGGACGACGCGACGATCGACGCCTCGATCCTCGAGGACATCACCGCGTTCCGCGATCCGCCCAACCGCGGCTACGCCGTCGACCCGCCCGACGCTCCCCTCGACCCGTGGTCGGTGACGCTCGTCGCCCTGCAGAAGGTCTGGCCGCCGCTCTCCGACATCATCGGCACGGCCCGCCTCCAGGCGCTCGAGGCCTACCCGGTACCGCTGCAGTGCAGCACCGACTTCCTGTGGCAGCGCAACCCGTACGTGATCGACTGCGGCGCCGAGTCACCGGCGCTCGTCAACCCCGGCGTCGACTACCTGGCGGCCTACTGGATGGCGCGCCACCAGGGGCTGATCGGTCCACGTGACTGAGCACGTGACCGGCGGGAGGACGTCATGAGCGTCGACTGGCGGAACCCCGTGACGCTCGGACGCACCGGGCTGACGGTGGGCCGGCTCGGGGTGGCGTCGTCCTACGGCGTCCCCGCCGACGCGCTCGAGATGGGCTTCGAGCGGGGCGTGAACTACCTGTACTGGGGCTCGGCGCGGCGCGAGCGCTTCGGCGCCGGCATCCGCCGCCTGATGCGCAGCCAGGGACGCGAGAAGCTGGTCGTGGTCCTGCAGTCATACACGCGCGTCGCGGCGCTCATGGCGCCGAGCGTCGAGCTCGGGCTCTTCCGCCTCGGGGCGGAATACGCGGACGTGCTGCTGCTCGGCTGGTTCAACGACCCGCCGCGCCGCGCGATCCTGGACGCGGCGCTCGAGCTCAAGCGGCGCGGGCGAGTGCGGCACCTCGCGATCTCGAGCCACCGCCGCACGCTGTTCGCCGAGCTCGAGCGAGAGCGCGCCTTCGACGTGTACCACCTGCGCTACAACGCCGGTCACCGGGGCGCCGAGCGCGAGACCTTCCCGTACCTCCCGGCGGGGCCGGACGGTGCCGGGATGGTCGCCTACACCGCCACCCGCTGGGCCACGCTCCTCGACCCGCGCAAGACACCGCCCGGCGAGCGCACGCCGAGCGCCGCCGACTGCTACCGCTTCGCCCTCAGCCACCCTCGCGTGGACGTGTGCATGACCGGCCCGCGCAGCCGCGCCGACCTCGAGCACGCCCTCACCGCCCTCGAACGGGGCCCGATGGATCCCGACGAGCTCGCGTGGATGGCGCGCGTCGGCGACCACGTCGCCGGGCGCGGCCTCAACGTGTTCGACGCCCACGGCCCCCGGAGCAACAGCCCATGACCATCGCCCACGCCGGGCGCCGCGCGGCGCTCCTCGCCCTCCCGCTCGCGCTCGCGTGCTCGGGCGCCCACGCCCCGGTGGCGGGCGCACCCACGATCGAGGAGGCCCTGCGCGCGAACGCGCGGGTGATGTGGATCGCCGCTCACCCGGACGACGAGGCCCTCGCCGGCTCGGTGCTCACCCACGCCTGCGTGGGCCTGCGGACCCCGTGCTACTTCCTGGTGTTCAACCACGGCGACGGCGGCGAGTGCCTGCTGCCCGAGGGCTGCCACCCCGACCTCGGCACCGTGCGCGGCCAGGAGCTCGCCGAGTCCGCCGCGCTCTACGGCGCGACCCTCGAGCACTACCGCCTCTTCAACGCACCGCTGCCCGTCGAGAGCTTCCCCGCCCGCGAGGTGATCGCCGCGAAGTGGAAGGACGCGATGGACCCGTCGGGCGCGGTCGCGGCGGCCATCCGGCGCTTCCAGCCGACCGTGGTGCTGACCCTCGACGCCTTCCACGGCTTCACCTGCCACCCCGAGCACCAGCTCGCGGCGCGCTTCGCGATGGAAGGCATCCGCCGCGCCGCCGACCCCGGCCAGGCGCTGGGCGGCACGGCGCCGTGGCGCACCCCCGGGTACTTCGAGGTGCTGAACCGGTACTGGTTCCTCGCCCCGCTCATGGGACGCGACCCGGAACCCGTCACCGACGTGCTGGACCCCGACCAGGACTGCGCGAGCACCGAGAGCTGCCTCGAGATGGCGGGACGCTTCTCGTACGCCCACCGCACCCAGGCGGGGGACATGGGCAGCCTGCGGACGTTGAGCCACCTGATCTACTCGGTGTACCTGCGGCGCATGGACCCCTGGTCGCAGACCCTCGATCCCTTCGAGCCCGCGCCCAACACCTGCGGCTGACCTCGACGCGGCGGGCGCGCGGGGCGCTGGTGCGCTCGAGGTTGAGCTGACAATTCCCGATTTGCTGATTCAGAGTCGCGCAATGAATGCGGCGCTCATGGGATTCGTCTAAACGGTCGGAGGAGGGACGGACCTGCCCACGAAACCTCGCCGCGACCACGAACCGGGAATCGCAGCGGTTTCCGCACCGCGAGCCAGGGGTCAAGCTGCGGCGGAGGGTTGTTGACACCGTAACGGGTGGATCTATACAGTACCAATTCCATCTCCTTTATTCTCTTTCCCACTCCCGGTTCGAGCCGAGAGGCAGAGGAAGGCCACCATGAAAGACCCACTCGATCTGGACGACGTCGACCTGGGAGTCTCGGACAGCTTCACGATGCCCGAGTCCGCGGGACCGAGCGAAGACGACATCGCCTCGCTCGGCGTGATGGGTGACGGGGACGCCGACACCCTCGAGACCGCCGACGCGGCGCCGCGTGCCGCCGCATCCGGCACCGCCTGGAACGCGGCCGAGCACGAGACCGACCCGGGCAACCTCGAGGACCTGTACTTCCGCGAGATGGGCGCGATCCCCCTGGCGCGGCGCGAAGGCGAGATCCGCTTCGCGACCGGCATCGACAAGGCCCGTGAGGTGCTGCACGCCCTGCTGGACGAGCCGCCGACCCTGGTGCCGCGCGTGCTCGGCAAGGACTTCGCCAAGCCGCGCGGCCGCTCGATGGAGGAGACCCTCCCCGAGCGCGTCGGTTACGCGGTGCTCGACGACGTGAAGGCGGTGGTCGCCGGCTCGCTCGCTCCCCGCAAGCCCTTCCAGTCGCGCCAGAAGAGCATCCTGACGCGCTACGCGGCGCAGCTCGCCGCGGCGCTCGACGGCATCGAGCAGGCCAAGGCGCTGCTCACCGAGGCCAACCTGCGGCTGGTGATCCACATCGCCAAGCGCTATCGCCGCCACGGCATCCCGATGCTCGACCTCGTGCAGGAGGGCAACATCGGGCTCATGAAGGCGGTCGAGCGCTACCGCGTCGACACCGGCTTCCGCTTCAGCACCTACGCGTCGTGGTGGATCCACCAGTACATCCGGCGCTCGATCGACAACCAGGCCGGGCTCGTGCGGGTGCCGCTCTACCTCCAGGAAGAGCGCCGCAAGATCATGCGCACCACCCGCGACCTCGGCCTCGAGCTCGGCCGCAAGCCGCGCACCGAGGAGATCGCCGAGAAGGTCGCCACCGACGAGAAGTGGGTGGAAGAGCGGATGATGATGCGGAGCGAGGCGATCTCGCTCGACACGCCGCTCTCGGCGGACGGTAGCCAGCGCCTCGGCGACGTCCTCGCCGATCCCGACGCGCCGTCGCCCTTCGAGGACACGTCACTGGTCGAGCTGTCCGACCGGGTGAAGGTGGCGCTCGCCAAGCTCACCCCCCGCGAGGAGAAGATCCTGCGGCTGCGGTTCGGGGTGGGGGAGGTGTCGTCGCACAGCCTCCAGGAGATCAGCACCCGCTTCCGCCTCACCCGCGAGCGGATCCGCCAGATCGAGGCGCAGGCCCTCAAGACGCTGCGTGGCGTCTTCGAGGACGCGGGGATCGCCGGCGCGGCCTGAGCCAGCGCTTCCAGCTCGTCGGACATCGCAGCCCCACGGGCCCACCGGGTCCGTGGGGCTGCGCGTTTTCGTGGCCGTGGCGCGCCGTCTCGAGCCTTCGGTCTCGCCCGGCCGTTACCACGCGCGGACGTGGCCCGACGCCGTGCGGCCGCCCCGGCGCCATCCCCGCGTCTCGAAACGCCTTCACGGCGGCCCCGCGGGGGGACACCTCCGGCGCGTATCCTGCTCCTCGATCCATCCTGGGGCCGCTCCACGGCACCCTCCGAGGAGGACATCGATGAACACCCGCACCCTCCACGAGATCGAGGTTTCGCTGGGGACCGAACGCTCGAACCTGCTGCGTGAGGCGCAGTTGGCGGAAGCCGACCTCGCCACGCTGACCGAGCAACGTGTCGAGCCGGAGCTCGAGGAGCGCGCCCAGGACGAGATCCTGATCACCGTCCTCGACCGCCTCGACGAACGGGAGCGCCGCGAGATCGCGGCGATCGACGCCGCGCTCGCCCGGATCCACGCCGGCACCTACGGCACCTGCCTGACGTGCGGGAAGGCGATCCAGGTCGCGCGGCTCCGCGCACAGCCCACCGCCACGACGTGCGCGGCGTGTGCCGGCGCCGAGCGCCATCCTCCGCGGGCGCCGCTTCCCCGCGGTCCGCGCCTCCACACGCCGGCGCGCCGACGCCACTGAGCGGCGCGGACCCGCTCAGCTCGATCGGTTCGAGCGGAACGCGCGCCGCGGCGGCGGCTGGTAGAGCCCCGCGGGGTTGGCGCCCAGGAACGCCGCGTCGTGGATCTCGCGATCGACCTTGCTGAGCCGCGCCACCTGCGCGCGGCTCACCAGCGGCTTGTGCTCGCGGCGGTCGAGGGCGTCGACGATCGCGTCCACGCAGTGGGCGTCGGTGTGCCAGTGCTGGCGATGGAAGCGGCGCAGGTTCACCGGCAGCGAGTACGAGCGCAGCGTCTTCTCCGACTCGACGTTGAAGTAGAACTCGAAGTACGAGAGCGCCAGCTCCCGCAGGTTGCGGAAGATCGGCTCGCGGAAGCGCAGCGTGGTGGTGTTGGACTTCGCGACCGCGCCCCAGTGGTGGTTCACCCGGAACACGGCGAGCACGTGGTCGTCGTCGCGCACCGCGCGCAGGTCGACCAGCAGCGGCGGATGGCCGAGCCGCTCGAGCGCCGCCGCCGCGAACAGCGCACCGTCCATGCAGTGCGCGCGTCGCTCCGCGAGCACCTCGCGCGGCGAGCGGTAGCGCGACTCGTCGCTGTACGCGACCGCGTCGAGGAACTCCTGGACGGCGCGCGGGTTCCTGAGCTCGTCGAGCGCGGCGCGCTCGGCGGGGGTCCACTCGACGCTCTTCCGGGTCACGCTGCCTCCCGCTCCAGGGCGCTCGAGCCGTGTCGGCTCGGGCGGCGAGCGGGGGTTTTGGCACGGCGGGGGCCGCGACCGCAACGCGCTGGCACGGTTCTCGGCGCTCGGGTAAGAGTGATGCGATCCTCGCCCACCCACCGATGCGCGACCGTCACTCACAACAGCCGAGCGCCGTCCACGCCGCGGCGCCACGCCGGCGGCGAAAGGTAGCGGCGGCGCTCGTGACCGCCACGCTGGCCGCCGCCTGCTCGGGATCGACGACGGGGGCCGATGGCGTGGGCCGGGGAACGCCGCTCCGGGTGGGCGCGGCGGTGATCGACGTCACTCCGACTTCGTGGGAGCGCTTCGACGACGTCGATGGAAACGGGCTGTGGGACTTCGCCGAGGGAGAGCCCTTCGACGACACCGGCCGCGACGGCCTCCCCTCGCCCGCCGAGCCCGGCTTCGATCCCGTGCTCGCGCCCGATCCCAGCGGCGACGATTTCGATCCGCTCACGAACCCCGCCGGCACCGAGGGGAACCGCCGCTTCGAGCCGATCTGGATGGCCGGCTTCGACAACGCCCATCCCGCGCTCGGGGTCCACGACCCGATCACGGTCCGGGCCCTGGCCTTCCAGCAGGGCGACGTCACCGCCGTGATCGTGGCGTGCGACTTCGTGGGTCTGCTCACGCCCACCTTCGAGCCCGCGCTGGCGCGCCTCGCGAGCGAGGCGAACGTGGACCCGGCGCGCGTCATCGTCGCGTCGATCCACGGCCACGAAGGCCCCGACACCCTCGGCCTGTGGGGCAAGACGCAGTACGAATCGGGGATCGACCCGGTGTACCTCGCGCGCGTCAACGACGCGATCGTCGAATCGGTCGCCACCGCGGTCGAACGGCTCGCCGAGGCGCGCCTCAAGGTGGCGAGCGTGGCGCTCGACCTCGGCCTCGACGATCTGTTCCTCGACCACCGCTACCTCGATCCGGCGGCGCCCCCGCGCCTCGCCAACGACACCCGCCTGCCCACCGTGAGGGACGGCGAGCTGCTCGCCGTCCAGGCGGTGGGGACCAGCGGCGACACCATCGCGACGCTGGTGACCTGGTCCAACCACCCGGAGAGCATCGGCTCGCGCAACAACCTGCTCTCCGCGGACTACCCGGGCTACCTGCGCTCGCGCCTGGAGGGGCGGCTCGGCGGAACCGCCGTGTACCTGAGCGGCGCCGTGGGGGGCCTGCTCACGCCGCTCGACGGCGCCATCACGCCCTACTGGAACGAGCAGGGCGAGCGCGCCGCGGACCCCGCCACCGGGCGCTCGTGGATCGCCGACGACGGCTTCGACAAGGCGCGCTCGCTCGGCTTCGAGCTCGCCGAGCAAGCCGCCGATGCGCTCGCGAGCACGGAGGCGGCCGAGCCCGAGCTGCTGCGCTTCCGGCGCCGCGAGTCGCGGCTGCCGATGGAGAACCTCAACCTGGTGCTCGGACTCGCCGCGGGCGTCATCCCCGGGAGCGGCTCGTACTTCACCCGCGACGGCGCCGGGCTCTTCGACTTCTCGGAGCCCGACCGCTGCAGCCACTGCGGCTGCATCCGTACCCCGGTGTTCCGCCTCGACCTGGGCAGGCTCGCGACGCTCGTCACCGCGCCCGGCGAGCTCTTCCCCGAGAGCCTCGACGGCCGCGCGCCGCGACGCTACGAGTTCGCGACGCCCGAGTTCGACTACGGCACCTCCGACTTTCCCGCGATCGAAGGGCTGCGGCGCATGAGAGGAGCGCCGGACGCTCTGGCGCTGATCGGCCTCGCGCCGAACGAGCTGGGCTACTTCGTCCCGCGCAGCGACTACCTCGACTTCTCGGTCTCCGACTTCCTGTTCGGCGGCGGTCCTGGCAGCCCGATGTCGCACCCCAACTTCTACTCCGAGTACTTCTCGCTCGGCCCGCGCGCCGGCGACGAGCTCTACTGCGATCTGATCGACCTCCTCGACCTCGACGCCGGCGCCGAGAGCCGCGCGCTTTGCGATGCGACGCGCCGCTCGACGTTCGTGGAGAACGGCGCGGACGGCGTGTGCAAGCTGGTGCGCGCTCTCCCGGGGCCGCTCGGCGGCGCGAGCGCGGAAGGCATCGCCGGGTTGCTGGCCGAGGGAGGCGGGACATGAGGCGGCCCGGAGAGAGAACGACGCCCCGTGGCGTGGCGGCGCTGCTCGCCGCGCTCGCGGTGTCGGCCGCCACGCTGCTGGGCTGGGACGCCGGTGGCGCCGGAGCGGCCGAGCCACCCGCCGCGCCGCCGCCGGTCGTGATCGTGGTGTTCGACGCGCTCCGTCCGGATCACCTCGGCGCCTACGGCTACCGCGCTCGCGCGACCAGCCCGGCCTTCGACCGGCTCGCGCGCGAGTCGATCCTGTTCTCGACGGCGCGGGCCGCCGCGCCCTACACCCTCGCGTCGGTCGCCACGTTGCTCACGGGCCGTCCGCCCGACGAGCACAACCTGACCACCTTCGAGCGCACGCTCCCCCCGGAGGTGGCGACGCTGCCGCGTTTGCTCGCGCCCGCCGGCTATCGGTCCGTGGTCGCGAGCCGGTCCGGGATCCTGAGCGGGTTCGGGATCGAGAACGACTTCGAGCTGCGCTTCGTCGACCCCAAGCTCACCGACGACGTGCGCGCGTTCCGGCGCGCCTGGAAGGACGCCGTCGGCACGCTGTCGGGTGGTGGACGGCCGTGGTTCGCGTACCTGCACTTCTTCCCGCCGCACGCGCCGTACCGGCCGCCGAAGGGCTTCGCGGTACCGTTCGCCGTGCCGGACGTGCCCGGTGTGAGCGGCGCCGTGGCGTTCCTCCAGTCCCTCGACCGCGGTGAGACCAAGCTCGACGCCGCGGCGCGCGAGGCGCTGCTCGCCCGTTACGACGCCAACGTCCGTTACGCGGACCACGAGCTCGACGACCTCCTGGCACACCTGCGCGAGCGGAAGGTGCTGGACACGGCCTGGCTGGTCGTGACGTCCGACCACGGCGAGGCCTTCGGCGAGCACGGCCGGTACGAACACAACTCGACCGTCTACGACGAGATGCTGCGGGTTCCGCTCCTGGTCCGTCCGCCGGACGGGCTGGCGAAGGGCACCCGCGTCGAGGAGCCGGTCGGGCTCGTCGACGTGGCACCCACGGTGCTCGCCTGGGCCGCCCAGCCGGTTCCCGAGGCGCTGGCGGGCCGCGGGTTGCCGCTCTCGGAGTCGGCCCGCTACGCGGCGCGGACCCGCCTCGTCACCGCGCGCAGCGCCTCGCCACCCGAGTGGTTCGCGATCACCGACGGCGACTGGAAGTACGTCCGCCCGCTCGCCTGGGCGCCCGGCGGCGCGGAGGAGCTCTACGACCTCACCGAGGACGCCGGCGAGCGGACCAACCTGGCAGGCGCCCGCCCGGGTGAGCTCGCCCGCCTCCGGGCGGCCGCCGACCGCGAGCTCGCCCTGCAGCGCGAGCGCGCGGCGACGGCCCGCGCGCTGAGCACGATGCCCGCGGACACCGCGGACGCGCTGCGCGCGCTCGGTTACGTGCAGTAGCGGGCCGGGCCACGAGGGCCCGCCACGTCACGGCTTGCGGCGCCGCGAGAGGGCGCCCGGGGCGGGCGTATCGCCGAGCGTGATCTCGGGATAGAGGCGCTTGCGGCACTCGGGGCAGATGCCGTGGGAGACCTGCTGCGCCGTCTGGTCCTCGATGTACTCCTCGACGCTCTGCCAGAACCCGGCGTCGTCGCGGATCTTCTTGCAGCTCGCGCACATCGGCACCAGCGAGCGCAGGCGCTGCACCTCGATCCGGTGACGCTCGAGCTCGAGCTCGGCCTCGAGGAGCTCGTGTTGCTTCGCGACCCGATCCTCCTCGAAGCGCTGGAACGAGCCCAGCACCACGAACGCCACGACCACGAAGATCATCAGGTTCGCCCAGAAGTAGCGGGGGTCGAGGAGCAGGGCACCGAGCCGGTCGCCGTGCTGCAGCAGCGGCGCGTACGCGATCACCCCCGCCTGCTCGAGAGCGCTGGCGCCGGCGTAGAGCAGCGTTCCGGCCGCGAAGTAGAGCCACCCCACCCGCGCCCCCAGCATGCGCTGGACCATGAGCGCCACGAACAGGATCAGCATGACGTTGATGGTGTTCTGGCTGCCGGCGAGGTGGACGTGGCCGAGCATGCACAGCAGCACCAGCGAGACGTACACGTGGGTCGAGACCCGCACCCACCGCACCGGACGCTGCGGGCTCGCGAACGCGGCGCGGTGCGACCGCAGGAAGAGCACCGAGAGCACCACGATCGCGACGTTGATCGCGATCGAGACGTAGCCCGCGCCGATCCTCACGAACCCGAGCGCCGCGCCGATCCGGTAGCCGGTGAGCTGGAGGACCGCGATCAGGCTCGCGAAGCCCGCGAGCAGCACCGCGACGCGGCCCGCGAACAGCTCGCGCAGCTCCTGGTCCTTGCGCGCCTCGGCCTCGCGCCGTTCGTCGGCGAGGCTCGCGAGCGAGCTGGGCGGGAGGGCGGTGGCCACGAGCGACGGTGCGTTGGGAGTCGATGCGCGGGTGGGCGGCACGCCTCGCCCACCGAGTCTATCCGGCCGTGCCGGTCACGGTTCGGGCTCCACCAGGACCGGCGTCGCCACCGACATCGACGGCACGGTCACCCGGAACGTGCTCGCCGCGACCTTCGTGTACGCGAGCTCGGTCGCACCCCCGGGTGCGATCTGCAGGAAGCGCGCGGGCTCGAAGCCGGCCGGAGGCGTGACGTCGATCTGCACGTTGCTGCGAGGCTGCCAGACCAGCCCGGTGAGCCACGCCTGCTGGTACGAGTAGTCGGTGAGCGTGACCACCATGGCGCGCGGCCCGACGGTGGCGGTGACGTCGATGAACGGCGTCAGGGTGCGCGCGACGGTGCCGGCGGGCACGACGTCGCCCTCGAGGAGCGCGCTGCGGAGCGGCACGAGCTCGTCCTTGAGGCGCCGCAGCTCGGCGAGCGACGACGCCGGGCAGACGTCGTCGAGCTCGGGCCGGCCGAGAAACCACAGCACCGTCTTCGCCCCTCGGCCCACCACCTGGTACCACTGCGCGCGGATCTCGTCCGCGCTCGGGCAGCGTACGTCGTTCTCGTAGAGCCCCTGAGTCCACATGTACGAGGGGTTGGGCTCCGCGGCGCGCTTGATCTCGCTGGCGTACGAGCCCACGTACTGGATGAGGTCGTTGAAGAAGAGCGGCAGGTTGGTGTTGCACTTGGGCGCCCACACCGCGTAGTGGTCCATGCCGCCCACGTCGCCGAGCGGTGCCCACTCGGAGAAGTGGTACATGCACGCGTTGTAGACCCAGAGCGGCGTCGTCGCTCCCCACAGCGCGCGGTTCTGCCGCACGACCGAGAGCGTGAGCGCGGACGGATCACCGAACTCCGGCTCGCCGGCGACGGCGTTGAACAGCAAGCGCGGATGTCCGGCCCACTGGGCGACGAACGCGGGATCGGGCTGGCCCTCGTGCATCCACACGTGGATGTCGTGCTGCTCCGCGAGCTGATCGAGGACGAGCTCCGGGGGCGCGCCGGGGCTAGGGGTCCACAGGAACAGATCGATGCCGCGATCGAGGTACTTCTGCATCACCACCGGATCGGCGTAGGGACTCCCGCCGCCGCCGCTCTGGGCCTGGGTCCAGTCCCCGACCCCGAAGCTGGGGCGGAAGAGCCTGAGCGCCCGGCTCGCGCGCAACGTGCGCGCGCCGTCGCTGCCACGCACCGTGAACGTCAGCCACCGCCCGAACGGCACGCCGTCGGGGCGCGGGACGCGCACGATCGCGACGCCGCCGGGCGCGAGGACCGGGTTCTGGACGACGGCGAAGGCCGTGACGTCGAGACCGTCGATCTCGAGCCCGGTCACGGTGCGCGTGGCGCTCGCGTCGTTGCGGACGTGGAGAAGGATCTCGCCGCCGTCCACGCTCGCCGTGACGTAGCTCGGCGTGAGCTCGGGGGCCGCCAGGGTCGTGGTCTTGCTCCACACGGTGGAGCCGCCGGCGAGGACGTCGAGCGTGGCGACCTGCCCCGCGTCGAAGCGCGCGTCCTTCGAGTGGCACCGGACGATCCCGATCTCACCGGCGCTCAGCTCGGGATCGACGATCTCGCACCACTGCACCGGGCCGAGGGCGGGGTCGGCGACCTCACCGTTCAGGCGCAGCTCGGTGACCGTGACGTCCGAGGAGGCGCGGAAGAACCCGAGGAGGGTGCCGCCGTGCTCCGGCTTCTCGATGTCCTCGGTGATGACCGGATCGTAGTGCGGCGGCACCAGCTCGAGCTCGTCGAGCGCGCCGCTGCCGGCCGGGAAGGCGCCTACCGAGACGATGCACGACGAGTCGTCCGCCGCTCCCGCCGCGTCGCGGACCGTGAGCGTGGCCCGGTAGGCACCCGGCGCCGCGTAGCCGTGGCTCGCTAGCTCACCGGTCGCGGCCGCGCCGTCGCCGAAGGAGAACGAGAAGCTCGCGAGCGATCCGTCCGGATCGAGCGAGCCCGACGATCCGAACGTGACCGCCTCGCCGACCGCCACGGCGGACGCCGAGCAAGAGATCCTCGCCAGCGGCTCCTGGTTGGGCTGGCACGTCGCGCCGAGCGCGACCAGGCCGCAGATCACGCCACTCATCGCCGCGACGCCACGTGGCCTCGTGGTCATTCCGAATCCCTCCACCCGCATCGAACGCGCGCGGCCCCTCGCACCGCGAGCGCCCGTCCATGCTAGCGAGCCAGGCAAAACCTCCGCAACGCCTCCGGCCTCGAAGCTCGCGCGCGGCGCCGGCGCTGGTTCAGCCGTCGAGCTGCGCCCACACCACCAGCCCCACCTGCAGGGCCAGCAACCCGACGGCGATCACCAGCAGCGCGAGCGCGCCACGGCGCTGCGCGGTCTTGCTCGGCACGGGGATCAGCCCGCTCGCCATCCCCCACGAGAAGAAGAGATAGGCGACGACGCCCAGGATCAATGCACCGACCGTGCCGGTGAGCGAACCGGGCGCGGCGGGCGCAGCGTTGGGCGTCACGAGTGGCGCACCGGCGAGGGGTCAGCTCGGACGGAGATGCTGGAGGACGCGCAGGAAGTTGGCGCCGAGGATCTTGCGGATCCGCTCCGCGGACCAGCCCCGCCGCAGCATCGCGTCGACCAGCCGCGGGAACTCGAGGCAGGTCAGCATGTCGTCGGGCGGGCAGATCCCGCCGTCCCAGTCGCTCCCCAGCGAGGCGTGGTCCTCGCCCACCACCTTCACGATGTGAGCCAGGTGGTCGACCACCCATTCGACCTTGGCCTCGAACCACGACGGGCCGAGGAAACTCGACTGGTACATGACTCCGACCGTGCCGCCGCAGTCGGCGATGGCGCGGAGCTGGTCGTCGTCGAGATTGCGCCAGTGCTTGTAGACGCCGTTCACGCCGGTGTGGGTCACGATCAGCGGCAGCGACCGATCGTGGACCTCGGCGGCGTCGAAGAAGCCTTCCCGGTTGATGTGGGCCAGGTCGACCAGGATGCGCTTCTCGTCGAGGCGCTTCACGTAGTCGCGACCAAGCGGGCTGAGCCCGCGTCCCGCGCCGGTGCGGCCATACGGGTTGCTCGTGACGCCGAGGCGGGACGTCGAGAGGTGCACCAGCGTGACGCGAACCAGCAGGCGCTCGGGGATCCGGTCGAAGTCGGCGAGCGAGTGATCGAGGGCGTTACCGCCCTGCACCGAGAGGAAGACCCCGTGCGCTCCCGCGGCTCGCGCCGCGCGGTACTCGGCGACGTCACGCACCAGGCGCGCGCGGTCCGGTGCGCCGCCGAAGATCGACCGGATCCGCTCGAGGTTGCGGAAGAACGTGCGCGCGCGGCCCGCGGAGGTGCGGAACGGGTTGGTGGTGATGCTCCACAGACCGCCCGTGAAGCCGGCGTCGACGAGCCTCGGCAGGTCGGCGTGCCCGTAGAAGCGTCCGTTGAGGAGGCCGGCGCCATGGGGGCGGAGCAGGTCGTAGCCGAACAGGCGGTGCTCGATGAAGGTGTCGAGGTGCAGGTCGATGACGTCGCACGAGTCGATGAGCGCGATCGCCTCGCGGGTCACGCCGACACGCTCGGCGCGCGCGGCCGGGTCCACCCGTACGATGCGCGTCATCGTCTCCCCGGTCACCCGTCCGCCGGCGGGGTGCTCGTCCCACCGCCGCGCCCGCCGCGCCGGCCCCGGCGACGACGCCGCTTCACGGGTGCGTCGGCCGCCTCCACGGCGGCAGCCGGTGGCTCTCCCACCGTGATGGCGAGCACCGAGACGTCCTCCTCGTCGATCGGCTCGGTGTCGACGATGGCCTCGGCCTCGGCGCCGGTCGGCGTCGCGAGCGGCGCATCGGCGCTCGCTCTGCGGCCGCCGCGACGCCTCCGGCGCCGCCGGCGCCTGGCTGGCGCCGCGCCGGC
>CAYMQR010000052.1:0-13012 GCA_964392195.1 uncultured bacterium
GCCCCACGAAAACCGCGCTTTTCGTGGGGCGGGGGTCTGGAACAGACCCCCGAGGCAACATCGTCGCGCGGGCCGCGCGGCTCACGCCCGCTCGAGCTCGATCCGGCCGAGCTCCTCGTCGACGCGCACCAGCTTGACGTCGAGCGGCACGCCGAGCGGCAGCCCGCCCGCCGGCAAGCCCTCGCTAGCGATGGTGCCGGTCACGCCCATTCCCTCGAGCTGCACCACCACGCCGAACGACTTGGTGGCCACCACGTTGCCACGGAAGCGCTCGCCGATGCGCGGCGCGAGCCAGCGCGCCGCCACCATCTGCAACCGCTCGAGCTCCGCGCGGCGGGCCGCGTACGCCGCGCGGTTGATCTCGCCCGCGAGCACCTCGAGCGCCGGGTCGGCCGTGGTCGCCCCGCGCGCGCCGCCCAGGAAGCGCTTCACTGCGCGGTGCACCACCAGGTCGGCGTAGCGGCGGATCGGCGAGGTGAAGTGGAGGTAGCGCGTCGCCGCGAGACCGAAGTGCGGGCGCGGCTCGGAGCTGTAGCGCGCGGGGCCGAGCACGCCGAGCATCGCGGTGCGCATCGCCGGCTCGACGTTCGTGCCGCGGAACTGCGCCTCGAAGGCCGCGAGGCCGCGCGGCGTGAGCGTCGCCCCGAAGCCCGGCTCGAACCCCGAGTTGCGCGCCAGCTCGGAGAGGGTAGCGAGCCGCTCGCGGTCGGGCTGGTCGTGGACGCGGTGCAACGCCGGCAGCCCCCGGTCGATCAGCCACGATGCCACCGCCTCGTTGGTCGCGACCATGAGCCGCTCGACGAGCCGGTGCGCGCTGGTCTCGCTGCGCGCCACGATGCCGGTCGGCTCGCGGGTGTCCGCGTCGAGGCGCACCGACGCCTCCTCGCGGAAGAGCGCGGTGGTTCCGCCGCGCGCCGCGCGCACCACCGACAGGCGGGCCGCGGCGGTGCGCAACCAGCGCAGGCACGCCAGCACCTCGGGGGCGATCCCGTCGGCGCGTCCCTCGTCGAGGTAGCCCGCGACCTGGTCGTAGGTGAGGCGCGCGTGCGAGCGGATCACGGTCTCGGCGACGTCCACCGACACCACCTCACCCTCCGGTGCGATGCGGAGCTCGACGGTGAGCGCGAGCCGGTCCTTCCCCGGCACCAGGCTCGCTCCCGCCTCGCTCAGCTCGGGCGGCAGCATCGGGATCACGCGGCCCACCAGGTAGACGCTCGTGCCGCGGCGGCGCGCCTCGAGGTCGAGGTCGCTCCCCTCCGGAACCGCCGCGTCGACGTCCGCGATCGACACCAGCACCCGCACCGCGCCGTCGTCCTGCGCGGGCAGCACCGCGAGCGCGTCGTCGATGTCCCGGGTCTCGGCCGAGTCGATGGTGACGGTGGGCACGTCGCGCAGGTCGCGCCGCCGCGCCACCCCGGTCGCGCGCCGCGCGCGCTTGGCCTGCGCGACGCACTCGGCCGGGAACTCGCTGCGGATGCCGTGGCGCACCAGCACCCGCTCGATGCTCGCCTCGCTCGCCGCCACCGAGCGCTGGAAGCGCGCGCGATCGCCGTCGATCCGCGCCACCAGCGCGACCCCTTCGGGGGTCCCCGGCGGTACGTCGTCGAGGTGCCAGTCGGTGTTCGCGACCACCCGGTCGACGCGCAGGAAGGCCTTCCCCCCGTGACGGGTGAGCGAGCCGAAGAGCGCGGTGCGCGAACGCTCCAGGAGCCGGGGCGCCTGCGCCGTGAACCGTCCGGGCTGGGTCTCGACCACCCGAGCCTCGACGCGGTCACCCTCCAGCAGCTTGTTCAGGTCCGGCGGCGTGACGAACGCCGACTCGCCGTCGCGTCCCTCGAGGTTGAGGAAGCCGAAGCCGCGGGGATGGACCGAGATGCGGCCGGTGACGACGGCGGCGGTGGAGGAGGAGACGGGCGAGGTGGGGGCGAAGGCCTTCGGAGTGCGTGAACTCGGCATGCCGCGAAGGATATCAGCGCGCGCCGTGGCGGGCCGCCGGCACGCCCTCGTCGGCCGAGCGCGCAGCGCTGGACCGGAACGCGCTCACCTCGGCCTCGGTCGCGTCGCGCCAGATGCCGAGCTTGCGGCGGCGCTCGATGGCCTGGGGGCGTAGGCGCAGCGACGTCACGAGCTTGCCTTCCAGGTTGAAGACGTGGGCGCGCCCCCGCTCCCCGAGCGCCACCACGGTGCCGTGGCGGGTGTCGATGAGGATGGCGTCGTCGGCGGCGTGGGCGAGGTCGGCGGCGGCCATGCGCGTCGGCCGCGCGCCCTCCTCGTGGCGCGCCTCGGCGTGCGAGGTGCGCCTGCCCTTGGCGCGATCTCCCTGCTCGAGTCGCTTGGCGATCCCCTTGAGCAACCCCTCGATGCGCGCCTCGAGGGGCTCGCCACTTCGGACGCGCTTCTTCGGCGAGCGCTCGACCTGCTCGAGGATCGTCTGCGCCCAGCGCGCCGTCGCCGACCACGGCACCGGATCGGTGGGGCTGTGGAGCGCGCCGAGCGACTCGCCCTGCGGCCCCACTCCCACGACGTTGAGCGCGAAGCGCCGGCGTGTGCCGCGCACCTGCGTCGACACGACCTGGAACGTGACCGCGAGCGGCGCCGGCGGTCCGACCCGCTCGGGCGTGCGATAGAAGCCGGCGGCCACCTGGCCGTGCAGCCGGAAGCCGGTGTCGGCGTCGCGGAACTCCTTCAGCAGGTCGCGGCTCAGCTCGCGTCCGTCGAGCCTCACCGCCACCAGCTCGCGGCGCTCGCCGTAGATGCGGTCGACGCGCGGGTCCTTGCGGTCGAGCAGGAGCTGGCCGAAGTCGCCGAACCGGGGCTGGCCGGTCGGCCCGTAGCCCAGGAACACCTCCCGGCTGCGCGCGGGCAGCGAGTGCTCGCACCCGGCGGCGGCGCAGCGCAGGCAGAACGCGTGCCCCGGCTGGGCCACCGTCCGGGACGCGACCAGGGCGCGGATGCCGGCGTCGAGGGCACTCGACAGCTCGTCGGCGACCTCCGTGCGCGCGGCCGGCTCGGCGCCGAGCGGAAGCGAGAGCCTGAGCTCGACCCGCTGCCGCCGCCCTCGGGCGAGGTGGCCCGCGGGGTGCCGCTCGACGCGCGCGAGCAGCTCCTCGACGAGCAGCTCGAGCGCCTGGCCGATTCGTTGCGATGGCGTGGGTCGGGAGCTCACGGCGGGGTCCACGATCGAGGCGGCGGCGATCGAGTGTAGCCGCCCCTACCGTGGGGCGGTGCCCGACGACGACGTCTCGTTTCTAAGTTGATTCGGCTTGGCGTTTGTCTGTACGGTCGCATCTCGAACCGTGTTCGCCTCGACCGCCCCCCATCGCCACCGCGAGGTCGTCCGGTGAGAGTTCTACTCTTCAAGACCCTTCCGGCCAGCGCCGGCCCGGACATCGGTCTCGGCTACCTCGCCACAGCGCTGCGCCGCGCGGGGCACGAGGTCCGCATCGACGACGTCGACTACGACGCGTCGCGCGGCATCCATCGGAGCGTCGCCGACCGGGTTCGGGACTTCGAGGCCGACTGGGTCGGCGCCAAGGCGTTCGACCACTCGGTGGGACGCACCCGCTCGTACCTGACCGAGGCGCGCCGCGCGCGACCGGGCGTGCGCACCTGCGTCGGCGGCCCCCACGTCTCCGGGTTTCGCGAGCGCGTGCTCGAAAGTATCCCCGAGGCCGAGTTCGCGATCGCCGGCGAGGCCGAGCGCGCCCTGCCGAAGCTCATCGAGACCGTGCAGGGCGGCGGCGATCTCGCGGGCGTGCCCGGGCTCGTGCGCCGGGTCGGCGAGCACGTGGTCGTCACGCCGCAGGACTTCCCGCCCGACCTCGACGCGCTCGGGGTGCCGGCGTGGGACCTCCTCGACCCGCGCGGCCACACCGAGCACTACGCGAGCGAGCCGTGGCTCGACCGGCCCATCCCCTACGTGCCGATCGTCACGACCCGCGGCTGCCCGTTCCCCTGTACGTTCTGCGCCGCGCCGGTCACCACCGGCAAGAAGCTACGCCACCACAGCGTGGGCTTCGTGGTCGACGAGATCGAGCTGCTGCGCGACCGCTACGGGGTGCACTTCTTCTCGATCGCCGACGACGCCTTCACCAACGACCCCGAGCACGTCGAGGAGTTCTGCGAGGAGCTGATCCGGCGCAAGGTGCGTTCGCGCTGGGACGCGGTCTCGAACGGCATCCGCGCCGACACCGTGACGCCGAAGCTCGCGCGGCTGCTTGGCGAGGCGGGCTGCGAGAAGGTGGGGTTCGGCATCGAGAGCGGCTCGCCGCGCATCGTCCAGGCCATGCGCAAGGCGTTCACCCACGAGCAGGTGGCGAACGCCATCGCCACCTTCCGGGCGCACAGCAAGGTCAAGGTCGAGGGCTACTTCATCGTCGGCTACCCCGAGGAGACGTACCGCGACGCGCTCGCGACGCTGCGCTACCTGCGCCGCATCGACCTCGACACGGCGTGGATGTTCGGCTTCAGCCCGCACGTGGGCACGCAGGTGTCGGAGATGCTCCAGGCGGAGCAGGCCGACGAGATCCGCTGGGGCGAGTTCGCCAACGACCGCATCATGTACGGCACACGCCACATGCCGCGGCGGGCCGTGAAGCTCTACTACGTGCTCGCTTGGCTGACCTTCTATCTGCGGCCGACGCGCTTCGCGCGCCTGCTTCGCGAGCTCGGCATGCCGGTGGTGCTGCGCGGCGTCGCGCGCTTCCGGATGGTGCTCTTCCCGGCCACCCGACCGGCCGGGCCGGGCGGCTATCGCTCGTCGGAGAGCGGCGCGCCCAGCTCCGCCCTTGCCGTCGGGCCGGCGCTCACCGGCTGAATCCGGCGCCGGCCGGGCCGGCGCGGCACCGGCGGGATCGCCGCGGCGGGGCGTTGCGACCCCCGCCGCCCACGTGCAAGCATCGGCGCCCCCCGCCTTCCCTCGAGGCCGCCGCCATGCGATGCGCCGCCCGCATCTCCACGCTCCGCCCCTCGCTGCTGCTCGCGTCGGTCGTCGTCGGCTCGTACCTCGCCGGCTGCGGCGGCGGAGGTGGCGGCTCGACCGCACCGTCGGTCGACGACTACGCGGTGGTCCGGATCGAGCCGGGCGCCGACCTCGAGTTCCGCCTCCAGGACGCGTTCATCCGCGCCCGGCCAGGGACGGTGATCGAGCTGCCCGAGGGGCACTTCGACGTCACCAGCCAGCTCGTCGTGGACCAGTCGCACGTGGTGATCCGCGGCCAGGGGATGGACCGGACGGTCCTCGACTTCGCCAAGCAGGAATCGGGCGCGGAGGGGATCCTCGCGCGCGGCGACGCCTTCCAGATCGAGGACGTCGCGGTGGTGAACGCGCCCGGCGACTGCCTCAAGATCGACGACGTCGACGGCGTCACCGTGCGGCGCGTGAAGGCCGGCTGGCCGAAGGCCCAGACCGGCAACGGCTCCTACGCGATCTATCCGGTGGGCTCGACCGACGTGCTCATCGAGGACAGCTACGCGAGCGGCGCCTCCGACACCGGCATCTACGTCGGCCAGTCGCGGAACATCGTGGTGCGCCGCAACTTCGCCGAGCTCAACGTGGCCGGCATCGAGATCGAGAGCTCCAACGACGCCGACGTCTACGAGAACGAGACCACCAACAACGCGGGCGGCATCCTGGTCTTCGACCTCCCCGGGCTCACCATCAGCGGCGCCCGCGCCCGCGTCCACCACAACCGCGTGCACGGCAACAACCTCGCGAACTTCGCGCCCGCCGGGAACATCGTCGGGCTGGTGCCGAGCGGCACCGGCCTCATGGTGATGGCGAACGACGACGTCGAGGCGTTCGGCAACGAGATCGTCGACAACTACACCACCGACGTGGTGGTCGCGAGCTACGACGTGACCGGGCTCGGCTACGACGACCCCGACTTCGACCCGCACCCACAGCGCAACTGGATCCACGACAACGTCACCGAGCGCGGCACCGACTACTTCTTCGACGGCGGGCCGCTCGGCTTCCTCGCCACCGTGCTGTTCCTGTTCACGCCCGACCGCGTGATCCCGGACCTGGTCTACGACGGCATCGCCGAGAACGCCCTCGACCAGCACCCGCTCCCCGCCGACCAGCGCAACTGCTTCCAGGCGAACTCGCGCCGCGACGGCGGCGCCGCGACGTTCGGCGACCTCAACCTGCTGCCACGTGGCGGGATCCCGCTGCCGGCGGGTCCGATCTCGCTCGACCCCGGACCGTTCGACTGTTCCCATCCGCCGCAGGCGGCGGTGAAGGTCGCGGCGCTGACACCGGTGCCGGACTCGGCGAGCGGTCCGAGCGAGGCGGAGATCGCGGCGGCGTGCACGCCCTCGGGAGACGGTCCCAACTTCGCCGCGGTCGAGTTCGACTGCCCGACCCTCGACGGCTACCAGCTGTTCTCCGATCCTCGCGATCCGACCTCGGCCCCGGTGGGAGGTGTTCCCTACGACCTCACCACCCCGCTCTTCTCGGACTACGCAGCCAAGAGCCGGGTGGTGTTCGTGCCGCCCGGCACCCACGCCACCTACTCGAGCGACGGCGCCTTCTCGTTCCCGGTCGGCACCATGATCGCCAAGACCTTCAGCTTTTCCACCGAGGCCGGGACGAGCGACGAGCTCTTCCACGTCGAGACCCGCGTGCTGCTGCACCGCGCGTCGGGCTGGGTGGGGCGGGCCTACGTCTGGGAGACGAGCCCGGGGGTCGCGAACCTAGCCCTCGGCGGGGGCTCGCTCACGGTGCCGCTGCCGCAGGGTGAAGCGGGCGTGCCGCGCACCACGACCTATCGCATCCCCAACGCGCTGCAGTGCAACACCTGCCACTCGGGAAGCGGCACCGCCGACCCGATCGGCCCCAAGGCGCGCCTCCTCAACCGCGACTTCACCTACGCGGACGGCACCACCGAGAACCAGCTGGCCCACTGGGCCAGGCTCGGCGTGCTGAGCGGCGCGCCGAGCGACCCCGCCCAGGCGCCGCGCCTGCCGGTGTGGAACGACCCGAGCGACGGCACCCTCGAACAGCGCGCCCGCGGCTACCTCGAGTCGAACTGCGCCCACTGCCACAGCGAGACCGGCTACGCGCGGTTCTCGGGGCTCTTCCTGAACAGCAACGACGCGCTCGGCGCCGCGAGCGGGATCTGCAAGCCGCCGGTCGCCGCCGGACGCGGCGCGGGGACCTTTCAGTACGACATCGTGCCGGGCCATCCCGAGGAATCCATCCTCACGTTCCGGATGGACTCGAACGATCCCGGCATCAAGATGCCGGAGCTCGCGCGCAGCGTGGTCCACGAGCAAGGGCTCGCGCTGGTGACCGAGTGGATCCGGAGCCTCAAGGGCGAGTGCCGGTGACGCGAGGCGCGCGCGTCACGGATCGAAGCGCGCGCGCAGCTCGGGGGGCAGCATCGGGCACACGTCGGCGGGCGCGGCGAAGAGCTTCTTGCGCACGCGGGCGACGAGGTCGTAGCCGGCATCGGCGAGCGGGCGCGGAACGAGGCGCGCAACGCCGGCGAACGCGCGCCAGCCGCCGCCGAGTCTTTCGAGGAGTGCGATCACTCCCGCCGAGCGCGTCAGCAGCGTTCCCTCGCCGGTGATCACGACGACGCTGTCGGGGAGGCCGGCGCGGTCGGGCTCGGGGACCATCCGTGCGAACGTCTCGCCGCCGAGCGGTGCGTACCGGAAGCGAGAGCCGTCGGGGTCGCGGGCGAGCAGGAACTTCACGGCGCCGTGGCAGAGGCCGCAGTGGCCGTCGTAGAACACCCGCAGCATCGCGGGCGGCAGGCTAACGCGTGGGGGATCGAATGAGCTCGGCGAGCCGGCGTGCCCACCAGCGCTTCCTCGACAGCATGGTGCTCGACTTCGATGCTTGGCACGACGGCATCGGTTACGACCTCGATGCGCTGAGCGAGCTCGACGACGACGACCGTGGCGCGATCGAGGCGACGCTCCTCGCGCGCGGCTGCGAAGACTGGCGCGACGTCGAGGCGCTGGCGGCGCTCGCCACGCCGAGGGCGATGGAGGCCCTGCGCGGTTGCGCCCGCTCGCGGCGCGACGAGGTGGGGCTGCGTGCCGCGCGGCTCCTCGCGGCCGCGGGCGACCCGCCGCTCGACGAGGACGCGGTGATCGAGCACGTCCGCGGCGCCGAGCCCGGCGGGCTGGACGCGCTCTTCGACGAGGTCGAGCGGCTGCCGACCGAGCGCGTGAAGCGCGCGCTCCTCGAGCTCGCCCGCGCCGGACCGCAGGTGGTGCGCTGCCACGCCGCCGCCGAGCTCTACTACCTCGCGGGCAAGGCCAGCGAGCGCTTCGACTGGGACCACCGGCCGTTCTTCCTGCGCTTCGAGGAGCCCGAGGGCCCCGACCGCGATGCGGCGTGGCGCGCGCTCGCGGAGGCGGCCGGGATCGCGATCGAGGAGCCGTGACGCCCCGGCGGGCTCGCGCCCGCCGCTACGCGCTCGACGAGCCCGCCGCGATCCCGAGCGCCTCGGCGAGCCCCGGGTTGGTGCCGTCGAGCCGCCACAGGTAGCGATCGAGCACGTAGTGGGTCGCTTGGGGCAACGCGAGGAGCGGCACGACCAGCGCGTGCCACGCGCTCAGGTCCACGCCCGGGAACGCGAAGAGCGCCGCGTGATCGCGCCACACCGCGCCGTCCCACAGCCACTCTTCCGTGAACGCGAGCGCCGCGAGCGCGGCGGCGAACGGCACGAAGCGCGCCGGCGTGAAGAGCCACGCGAGGGCGCGGTCGAGCGGCCGCACCTCGTGGTCCCCGCGCGCCTCGCGCTCGGCGGCGCTCCACCGCACCCGCCCGTAGCGGTACGAGAACGCCATGTAGGGAACGCCGTGCACGAGCACGTTCGCGGCGGTGAAGGCGAAGTCGCTCTGCCAGTACACGATCCCCGCCCACCAGGTGGCGGCGGTGGCCGCGACCAGCAGCACCTTCCCCGTGCACCAGGGCTCGCCGCGCAGCCGCCGCATCACCTGGCGCGCGGCGAACACCACGAGCACCGCCACCCACGCCACCCGCGCCACCGACGCGACCGCCACCGGCAGCCCGGCGACGAAGTCGCCCTCGATGAGCCACGCGAACGGGCGCGGCAGCCGCGTGTGCCACGAGATCAGCGGGTAGCCGGTCGCGGCCCAGATCGCCGCCTCGTCGATCACGCGATCGAGGCGCGACCGATCGCCGGCGCGATGGCGGTAGAGGCGCAGCCAGCCGAGCTGCTGCTTCACGAAGTGGAACACCGCGTAGTAGGCGAGGGCTCGCCAGAACGCCATCGGAGACAGCGTGTACAGGAACACGCCGAGCACCCACAGCCCGATCGGCACCGCGAGGTAGAGCCCCAGGCGCCGGCGCAGCTCGGCGCCGTCGAGGTCGACGCGCAGCGGCGTGCCGTGCACGTGCGCCACGTCTACGCCGACCACCAGCGCGAGCCACGCCCACGTCGGCGTCGAGCCGTCCGCCTCCGCGAGGTGGCCCGCGAGCGAGCCCAGCACCAGCGCCACCACCGCCGGCCCGACCAGGAACACTCCGTCGAAGAGCGGATCGACGAGCCACGCGCTCGGAGCGGGCTGCGCCGGCCGATCGACGACGCTCACGCGAGCCGCTCCGCGGCGGCGCCGCTCGCCACGCCGAGCGCCGCCAGCACCTCCTCCGCCGCGCGCACGCCGTGGTGGTGCGCCTCCTCGAAGAGCGGCAGCGCCGAGAGGTCGGTGTGGGCGAAGTGGAGCGCGCCGCGCGGCGCCGCGGCCCGCAGCCGCGCCGCGGAGAACACGAACCCCGGCCGTGGCCGTACCATCGCGTGGCCCCACCGCCACACGTCGATGCGGTCCACGCACGCGCGCAGATCGGGGTGGGCGCGGCGCAGGTCGGCGAGGACCGCCTCGCTGGCCGCCTCGAAGGAGGTCTCGAGCAGGCGCTTGCGGGCCGCGAGGGGGTCGGCGTCGGCCAGCGGCAGGTAGTAGGTCCAGACGCTGCCGCCGAAGCGCGGCGGCGTGCGGCGAACGCAGGGCTCGGCGCGACCACCCGCGCCCGCCAGCGCGGTGGCGCCGACCGGATCCCCGGCCACCGGCGCCACCGCGCTGGGCGAGCAGCGCCCCTCGTCCATCTGATGGGTCGCGACCACGTAGCCCAGCCCGGCGCTCTCGTAGAGCACGTTGTCCCACGCGGTCGGGAAGCCTCGCGAGCGCGGGCGCCGGGCGAGCGTCAGGTTCGCGACCAGCCACGGGCTGACCTGGAACTCGCGCGCGTCCGCGATCAGGTCCTCGTCGCCCACCAGCCGCGCCGCGAACGGCCGTGGCAACGCGACGATCACCCGATCGGCCACCAGCGCCTCGGCGCGCTCGGTGGCGGGCGCGTAGGTCCACACCTCCACCGCGCCGCGCGGCGTCGCTCCGGCCGCGCCAGGCTCGCCCGGCGCCGGCCGCAGCCGCGTCGCCGCGACACCGGCGCGCAGCCGCGCGCCACCCGCCGCGGCACGCCGCGCCAGGTGGGTGACCAGGCGGCCGTTTCCTTCCGGCCAGGTCAGGAACGGCTGCGAGTCGCCGCTCTCCCAGCGCGACGCGAAGTAGTGGAGCCCGGCCCACGCGCTGGTGTGCTCGAGGGCGGTGCCGAAGTCGTCGCGGCAGCCGTACTCGACGAACCAGCGCAGCCGCTTGGAGCGGAAGCCGTGCTGCTCCATCCACTCCTCCATCGAGAGCCGGTCGAGCGCCGTGACGTCGGCGTCGTCCGAGCCGTGGGCCATGGGCACCGCGAACGCGCGCCGGCCGCGTGCGTCGCGGAGGCTCGCCCAGCGCGCCACCTCGGCCTCGAAGCGGTCGCGCTCGGCGAGCTCCTCGGGCCGCGCGCCCGGCCACGGGTAGAGCCCCTCGTACCAGCGATCGGCGACGAAGACCCGCTCCTCGGGCGCGCGGCAGAGCTGCGCCTCGTCGGCGACGAACGCGCCGGTCGCGGGGTCGCGCTCGCCGGCGCCGGCCTCGACGAGGAGCTCGATCATCCCCGTCGCGTGCGCGAGCGGGACCGGGACGTAGTGGGCGCCCCACGGATAGGCGCTGATCTCGTTCTCGCCGGCGCGCGCGGTGCCGCCGAGCACCTCGTCGAGCTCGATCAGCTCGAAGTCGTGGAACCCCGCGCGCGCGAGCCGCCACGCCGCCGAGAGCCCCGCGACTCCGCCGCCCACGATCACCACCGGCACGCGCCGCCGGGACCGAGGCTCGGGGAGGAAGCCGTCGCGGAGCCGGTGGCCGAGATCGGCCGGCGCGCCGACGATCGCGCCCTCGATCGGCCTCGGCGCCGGTCCTTCGCTGCATGCGGCGAGTGCCGCGGGCACGCCGATCAGCGCCGCGAGCGCCTCGCGGCGCGAGATCCGCGCGCCGAACGGCTCACGCTTCATCGGTGCGGCGCTCGTGAACGGAACCCGACGTCCGGAAGCACGCGGGCGAGCTGACGCTCGCCCCTACACGACCGACGTTCCATCCACCGATCGGCCCACTCGTGGCAGCGTAGGGGCGACCGCGAGGTCGCCCGCAGTTGCTGTGACGACCCAAGCGACTACTCCCACCTTCGCCACTCGTCGTCGTAGTACTGGACGAGGGCCTGGTTGTCGAGGCGGTTCACCTCTCCGTCGAGGGGCCCGAGGTCGGGCCCGAACACGAACAGCGTGGGGAGCAGCGCGGCGTCGAGGAACTTGAGGCCGGAGAGCGTCGTGGTGGGTGGCTCGAACGCGGCGAGGCGCGCCAGCACGAAGCCCCACTCGCCGAACGACGGCACCGCCACGTGGTAGGGCCGCACCGCGAAACCCGCGGCGGCGAGGGTGCGCGCGATGCACCAGAACGAGCGCCGCGCGAACAGCGGCGAGGTCGACTGCACCGACACCGCGCCGCCTTCGGCGACGTGCTCCTTGAGGAGCCGGTAGAAGCGTGTGGTGTAGAGCTTGCCGAGCGAGAAGTTGTTCGGGTCGGGGAAATCGACGATCACCACGTCGTAGCGCTGCGAGCTCGGGATCTCGGCGAGCCAGGTCATGGCGTCGGCGTTGATCACTTCGACCCGCGGATCGGTGAGCGCGTGACCGTTGAGCGCCGCCACCAGCGGCAACCTCGCGACGGTGTTCGTCATGGCCGGGTCGAGGTCGACGAGGGTCACGCGCTCGACGTCCGGGTGCTTGAGGATCTCGCGCACCGCGAGCCCGTCGCCGCCGCCCAGCACCAGCACCTGGGCGCGGCGCGCCGCCGCCGCGAACGCCGGGTGCACCAGCCCCTCGTGGTAGCGGTATTCGTCGAGGCTCGAGAACTGCAGGTTGCCGTCGAGGAAGAGCGCGAAGGTGTCGTGGCTGCGGGTCAGCACGATGCGCTGATAGGGCGTCTGCTTCGACCACACGATCGGGTCCGCGTAGTGCTCCTCCTCGGCGAGGCTGGTGAGCCGGTCGGCGCCGACGAAGGCCGCCATCAGCGCCACCAGCACCGCGATGCACTGCGCGCGCAGCCAGGCCACGCCGCGGATCTCGCTCGCCAGCAGCCACGTGGTCCAGAGCGCCGTGAGCGCGTTGAGGGCGCCGAACGCGAGCGAGGTGCGGACCAGCCCGAGGTGCGGCACGAACACGATCGGGAACAGCAGCGACGCCACCAGGGCTCCCAGGTAGTCGAACGCGAGCACCCGCGCGACCACCTCCTTGAAGGAGAGCTTGTCGCGCAGGATCCGCAGCAGCAGCGGGACCTCGAGCCCGACCAGGACGCCGATCACCACCACCAGCGAGTAGAGCAGCAGCCGGAACGCGTCGAAGCGACCGAACGCGAAGTAGAGCAGCGGCGCCGAGAACCCGCCCACCAGCGCCACCGCCAGCTCGACGTCCACGAAGCGCCGCGCCAGCGAACGATCGAAGAACCGCGACAGCCAGGCTCCGATCCCCATCGCGGAGAGGTAGGTGCCGATGACGGTCGAGAACTGGGTGACCGAGTCGCCGAGCAGGTAGGACGCGATGGTGCTGGCGAGGAGCTCGTAGATGAGCCCGCACACCGCGATGACCACCACGGTGACGAAGAT
>CAYMQR010000052.1:13112-15364 GCA_964392195.1 uncultured bacterium
CCGACCGCGGTGTTCTGGTCTTCGGCGAGCTCCTTGTTGAGGTTGAACGGCATCACCAGCTCGATGACCTTGTAGGCGATCATGAAGATCGCGATCCCGACCGCCGAATAGATCAGGCTCAGGACCAGGTACTTCCATTGAAGATCCATCACTTCCCTCCTCGGAAGCCGCCGCTTCGGTAGTAGTGGTAGCTGCGGTAGCCGCCCGGCGCGGACCGCACCGACGCGGGCGCGATCGCGTGCGACGCCTGCGGGATCAGGTTCACGCCCCGCCACTCGGTGTAGGCGAACCCCGAGAGCAGCGCGGCGCACAACATGGAATAGCGGATCATTCGTCGTCTCCGCCCGAGCTCGTCATGGGGTGGTCACTCTCCGACCAGCGCCGCACCTCGAAGCTCTTCGAGCGCAGCCACAGGATCACCGGGTAGACGAAGATGCCGAGGAACGTGATCACCGCCGGCGGCACCAGGAAGACGCCGCGGGTGACCGTCACGTAGGCGGACGCCGGCAGGTTGCCGCTCGGCTCCTTGCTGGTCACCGGCTCGACGCGCAGCACGTACGTCCCCGGCTTGACGGCGCTCACGATCGCCTTCGCCTGGTTCTTGCCCTCGCTCCACGACTCGCCGCCGTCGGTGCCGTAGTAATACGAGAGCTCGAGCCCCACGGCGGCGGCCTCACCGGTGGCGTTCTCGATCAACGCCACGTCGAGCCCCGCCCACGCGTTCGAGACGTCGGCGCGCCCCGCGATCTCGACCGCCGCCGGCGGACCGGTCATCTCGAACGGCTCGGAGAGCGTCACCGTCCCCGGCGGGCCGAGCGGCACCTCCAGCGTCAGCACGGTCTTGCGCTGGTGGTAATGATCGGCGCCGATGGCGATCACGAAGAAGAGCAGCATCGCCACCGCCGCGACGCCGAGCGCCGACCACGACTTGGTCCTGAACGGGTTGGGCTGGGCGGGTGCCACGCCCCGCGGCGCGGGCGGCTTGCCCTCGAGCTTGAACGCCTTCCACACGTCCTCGCCGCTCAGGTACTCGCCGAGCGACCAGTTCTGCTCCTTGCCGGTGCGCTCGCACGAGAGCAGGTAGGGCGGCGACACGTAGTCGTCCATGTCCACCTGCTTCTTGGTCTCGAGGCGCCAGTAGAACTCGCCCTGGATCTCCACGTAGCGGGCGCGTGAGGTCTGGAAGTGCTTGAACGGGCGCTTGTCGCAGGTGGCGATGACGTTCGGCACCACCCGCGAGATTCGGCCGCCCGGGACCTCGTTCAGGTACAGGTAATGGCCGTCGGACTCGGAGAGCCAGCGGTAGCCCTTGGGGCCGTGGAGCAGGTACTCGCGCCAGGTGTAGTCCTGGCCGTCCACGGTGACCGCGCGCTTCAGGTAACCGATCACCTCGAGGGCGTCGCCCTGGATCGTCCCGCGCGTCCCGAGCGGGATGCCGGGCTTGGGCCGCTTCGCGGCCTCCGCCATGAGCTTGAGCGCGCCGTGCGAGAGGTCGAGGACGCCGTGGCAGCTCCCGCACGTGAAGACCTTGGTCTCCTCGAGCGCCGGCTTCACGGGCGCGCCACAGCCCGGGCACGCGAGCGCCTCGGCCTTGCCGGGGCCCGCCACCTCCGGCGCGCCGCCCTGGAGATGCGCGGCTTCCCACGACACCTGCTTGCCGAGGAAGACCAGCGTCTCGTCTTCGGCGTCGACGCCGTAGTCGATCGTCGCGTATTCGCCGTTCGCTCCCGTGGCGTCGGCGAAGCGGTAGCGGGCTCCGAGCTCGACCGTGAACGGCAGCTCGCCTTCGGCCGACACGAACTGGCCCGCGCCCACCTCGCCGACCCGGAACACGCCGAGCTTGCCGAGGGTGATCGCGCCGCCCGGCAGGAGCTTGTCGAAGGGTGGCACCTGGATCGAGGTGTCGCTCTTGGTGGTGCAGATCAGCGCGCCGGCGGCCTCGGCGAGCCAGCCGAAGCGGCCGTCGGCCCACGTCACGTACCACTCGTCCCAGGCGCCTTCACCCTGGTCGAGCTGGAGGCGGCCGAGCACCACGAAGCCCTTGCCCTCGAGGCTCCCGCTCATGCCGAGCGCGAGGCGGGTGTCGGTGGCGACCAGATCGGGGATCTGGCCGAGCATCGAGACGTCGACGCCGGCGCGAGCCACGCCGGCGCGACAGTACTTGCAGACGGTGGTGAGGCTCGCCGCGCCCTGGAAGGTGAGCGGCGCGCCGCACTGCGGGCAGGCGCTAGCGAGCCCGCGGCTCATGGGCG
>CAYMQR010000053.1:0-15250 GCA_964392195.1 uncultured bacterium
TGGCGGCCGATGGCCGGCGTCGACGTGCTTGCGGTCGGCTACGGCGAGACGCTCGTGCCCGCCATCGCGCGCTGGATCCGCGCCGGCCGCGGGGCGTTCCCGCCAGGAGACGACTACGACGTCGAGCAGCGCGCCGGCTGCCACGTGGTGCGCGCCCATCGGCCCACTTCGAGGAGCCTCGACGGGCTACCGCGCGCCGACTGGGCGGGCCACCTGGCGCGGCGCGGCCGGCCGCTCAAGATGGTGCGCTACGAGTCGGTGCGCGGCTGCCCGTACCGGTGTTCGTTCTGCAACTTCCCGTTCCTGTTCGACGACACGAGCTTCCGCGTGAAGAGCGCGAGGCGCATCGCCGACGACTGGGAGCACTACGAGAAGGAGCTGGGAGTCGAGGTGGTGAGCTGCTTCGACTCGCTCTTCACCGTGCCGCGCTCGCGGATCCGCGAGCTCACCGACGAGCTGGTGCGGCGGCGCCTCGGGATCCGCTGGATCTGCTACGCGCGCGGCGACGACCTCGTCACCGACGACCTGCTGCCGCGGATGCGCGACGCCGGGCTGATCCAGGTCCACATCGGCGCCGAGTCGGGCAGTCAGCTCATCCTCGACAACATGAACAAGCGCCAGACCGTCGAGAAGAACGTCGAGGCGCTGGTCCGTTGCCGCGCGCTCGGCGTGTCGTCGATCGTCACGCTCATCCTGGGCTTCCCGGGCGAGACCCGCGCGACCGCTGAAGAGACCTACCGGCTGCTCGAGCGCGCGCGGCCCGACTTCTACCTGCTCGCGCTCCTCAACACCCGCATGGAGGGTGTCCCGCTCTTGGGCGCGGAGTCACGGGCGCGCTTCGCCCTCGAGGACTGGAACGACGGCCGCACCAACCAGCCGTTCTTCCGCCACGCGACCATGGACGCCCGCGAGGCGATGGAGATCCTCGAGGAGATGGACCACCGCGTGCGCGCCGCGCGCCTGAGCTTGTGGGCTCCGCTCTTCTTCGACGGCACTCCCGAATACGAGCTCGCCGAGCGTGAGGCGCTCCTCGACTACCAGTCACACCTGATCGCGCGCTATCCGCGCCTGCACGCGGCCTTCGCCGCGGCGCATCGCTGGGCCGACCGCAAGCTCGCGGCGCAGGTCCGCGAGCGCCACGTGTCGGCCGCGACCGCAGCCGCGAAGGATCGCGGCCCTCCGGCCCATCGAGCGGTCAGCGGCGCCTGAGCGCCCACACCTTGTAGGCGGCGCGGCCGTCCTCGAGGCAGCGCTGGGTGTGCAGCCTCAGCTCGCGGATCGCGCCGCGGGCACGCGCCTCCGGCCCGGCGAGGCCGCGGCGCTGTGCGTTCTCGAGGACGAGCTGCTCGTAGGTGCGGATGCCGCGCAGGTAACGGCGCGCGAGCGCCGGTCCGCCGCGCACCAACGCGAGCGGCACCAGCGCCGCCTGCCACGGCGGCGACGCCATGGCCGCGTAGGTCTGCATCCAGCGCGCGACGCCCGCGGAGAGGTCGACCTCGCGCACCAGCTCGAAGCCCACGCCGTCGCCGAGCCGCTCGATGTCGCCGGGCTCGGCGAACTGGAAGAGCTCGCTCAGGCGGTTCTCCGCCTCGTGGTTCTCCTGGTCCACGATCAGCCAGGTCCCGCCGGGCGCCATCACCCGCGCCACCTCGGCGAAGAGCGTGGGCTTGTCGAGGACGTGGAAGACCACCTCGATCGAGGTCGCGACGTGGAAGGTGCCGCTCGCGAAGGGCAGCGCGAGGCCGTTGGCCTGCACCACCCGGATCCGTTCGCCCGCCGGGAAGCGCCGCACCCGCTGGTGGGCGCGCCGCGCCTGCGAGCGCGTGCGGTCGACGCCCACCATCGACACGCCGAAGCGCCGCGCCAGCTCGAGGGACGTGCCGCCCAGCCCGCAGCCCACGTCGAGCCCGCGCGCGCCGGCCGGGAGCGTCTCGAGCGCGCCGGCCTTCCAGACCTCGTCGAGGAGCGCCAGCGGGCCGCGCGCCAGCGCCCGCAGCGCGTGCCACGGTGTGGTCGGCGCGCTCTCGCAGAGCCCGTAGTGGAGGTGCAGGAGCCCCGGCGCCATGTCCGCGATGGCGCCGAAGAACTCGGCATAATGCGCCTCCAGCGAGGCGCTCGAGGTCGTGGGCTCGTTCATGCGCGGCGGAACGGTAGCAGACCGGGCGCGAGCGAGTCGCCCGCTGCCGCGCCGGAGGAGGAGGCGATGGACGCATCCAGGCAGGGCGGCGCGGCGCAGGCCGCGCTGGAGCGCGCCGCGGGCGTGGTGGCCGGCGCGCGCCGGCTGCTGATCTTCACCGGCGCCGGGATCTCGACGGGCTCGGGGATCCCCGACTTCCGTGGTCCGAACGGCGTGTGGAAGCGCCGCCAGCCGGTCTACTTCCAGGACTTCCTCGCCTCCGAGGACGCGCGCGTCGAGCACTGGGACTTCAAGCTCGAGTCGTGGGACACCTTCCAGCTCGCGCGGCCCAACGCCGCGCACGCCGCGATCGTCGAGCTCGAGCGCATGGGGATCGTCGAGCTGCTCGTGACCCAGAACATCGACGGGCTCCACCAGGACGCCGGCAGCGACCCCGCGCGGACCGTCGAGATCCACGGCACCAACCGCTTCATCGAGTGCCTGAGCTGCGGCACGAGGAGCGACCCGCGGCCGTGGATGGAGGCGTTCCGCCGCACCCGCCGCTCGCCGCGCTGCGCGTGTGGCGGGCTGGTGAAGAGCGCGACGATCTCGTTCGGCCAGGCGATGCCGGAGGCGGAGATGGAGCGCGCCCTCGACGCCGCGGCGCGCGCCGACGCCGCGCTCGCGATCGGCTCGACGCTGGAGGTGCAGCCCGCCGCGCTGGTGCCGCTCGCGGTGCGCCGCGCCGGCGCGCCGTACGTGGTGGTGAATCGCGGCGAGACCGCGCACGACGGCGTCGCCACGGTGCGCCTCGAGGGAGATTGCGTCGAGCTGCTGCCGGCGCTGGTCGAGCGGGTCCGCGCGCTGCGCGGATGAAGCTGCCGCGGTCCGCGCTCGCCTCAGCCGAAGATCCAGATCACCTGCGCGCGCACCAGCAGCATGGTGACCGTCGTCGCGAGCGCGACCGCGGCGAACGCCACCTCCGAGCGCGCCGGCGTGGCGCGGATCACCGTCGCGGCGAGCCCCACCTGCGAGACCAGGAGGCCGAGGAAAACGAGCGCGCCGAGCCCATTCAAATCGCCGAGCATGCGGATGAAATCGAAGGTGACGATCGATGCCGAGAACGTCAGCAAGAGCGCAATCGATCGACGTACCTTCGCACCCCGGTTTGTCTCGGTTTCACCGCCTGGCCAGCCGGTCCGCCGTGCCACTACTGAAAGTGCGGCGATGACCGGTAGTACTAGGTACGTGACCCACCAGAGCCACGGCGGTACAGTCATGGCGATGGGCCCACGCGAATCGCGTTGGGCTGGTCCGAACGCTGCGAGCGCGTGAGGCACCAGAGTCTTGCGGAGCCGCGCACGTAGATGCGCTTGTTCTCGAAGGCCAGCGACGAGCGGAATTTTTCCAGTTCGTTCGAGGCCACCAGGTTGAAGGTTCGGCCAAGCTGAATCACTGCAGTAGTGCCGCTGAAGCCGCTGATGAACACATGCTTGCCTCCCAGCGTCGGGCTCGAAAACACGCTGTCCGCCGCCCCGGTCCAGCCCAGCTTGAGGCGGGTTGCGTAGACTTGCTCGCCGCTCGAGGCATCGAGAACATTCAGGATTTGACTGCGTGTGACGGCGTAGATGAGTCCGTCCACGATGAGCGGGGACGCGTAGTAGCGCTCTCCCTTGACCCTTGCGGTCCAGAGCGGCTCGAAGACCAATGGTTCAGCGAATTGGGTGGGGATTCGGAGCGCTCGCGATGGTTGGGCGATCATGTAGAGCACACCATCGCGTGCCACCGGCGAGGCAAAGTCAAGGTTGCCAAGTCCACTCGCCAGCACTGTGCCGTCGGTGACTCGTACGCAGTGCCCGCTGGGCGTCACCACGACGTCCTCGTCGCCGATGCGGAGCACGACGGGTGTGCCGGGCCGATATGGAATGGATGCGCGCCAGCGCAGGGCGCCGGTCGCGGCATCCAAGGCGATGAGGTCGTTGAATGGCACGATCAACGAGCCATTGACCAGTACCGGCGACGCTGCGGCGCCGTTGTCCATCTGGGGGGCATCCGCGAAGCGGATCCACTGCCGCCGTCCATCGAGATCATACGAGGCCACGACACCCGTGCCATAGGCAACGAACACCGCACTACCGTCTGTGGTGGGCGTGGGCGTGCTCAGGCCGGCGGATTCCGACTCCCCGGGCGACGTGTGAAGTGCCAACGAGCCGAGCTGGTGCCGTATCGTCTCGATCTCCGGCTCGAGCGCGTTCGCCTGCATCTGTAAGGTTGTGGCGTCTCCAGTTCGCCGGATCGCCTGACGGAGCGTCGTAAGCTGGATCTCCTTGGCGGCCAGCAGCTCCTGCGTTTTGGCGGTCGCGGTCATGGCGTCGAGCATTGACGGACGAGGACTTGGATTCACGATGGCGTCGGTCAGCGGGTTCGCTCGCTGCCACAGCAATGCGCCATCCGCTTTGCGAACGCACACGAGTGTGTCCGGTTCGGACGACACCAGCACTCGGTCCTTCACAAGCACAGGTGACGAGTTGCTCCAACTCGGCATGGGCGTCGCCCAAGCGACGTTGCGGGTCGTCGACCATTCGAGGGGAGGGTCCGCTAGTGGGAAGGCTCCGCTGCCGTCCATGCGCCAGCCGACCGGATCTCCTGCAGCGGCTTGGCTCGCGACTGCGACGGCAAGCGCCAACGCTGGACCGCTCAGCGTGCTGCGCGCGCGCGTGGTCGGGCTCATGCGCCGTTCAGGGTCGCGATCACCTGGGCGTGGATCTCGGGCGCCGCGGCGACGGTGCTCGACTTCCCCACCGGATCGCCGCCGTGCCAGTCGGTGATCACGCCGCCCGCGCCGCGCACCACCGGGATCAGCGCCGCCACGTCCCACGGGTTCATGATCGGGTCGAGGACCACGTCGGCGTAGCCGGCGGCGAGCAGCCCGTAGGAGTAGCCGTCGCCGATCGCGCGGAAGCACTTCACCGCGTGGGTGAGGCGATCGAAGCCCCGGGTGCCGAAGTGCTTCTCGACCAGCAGCGGATCGGTCGCGAGCAGGTAGGCGTCGCGCAGCGTGGAGCAGGCCCGGGCGCGGATCGGGGCGCCGTTGAGGCGGGTCTCGACGCCGTCGCCGATCACCCGCTCACGCAGGATCGGCTGGTCGATCACGCCCAGCACCGGCTGGCCCAGGTGCTCGAGGGCGATCAGCGTCACGAACATCGGGATGCCGAGCACGAAGCTCTTGGTGCCGTCGACCGGGTCGAGCACCCAGCGCCACTCGGCGCCCGCGTTCACCTCGCCGTGCTCCTCGCCGAGGATGCCGTGCTCGGGGAAGCGCCGCTCGATGAGGGCGCGCATCGCGCTCTCGGCCTCGCGGTCGGCCTGGGTGACGGGGGTGGCGTCCGACTTCTCGTCGATCTCGACCGGCTGGCGGTAGTAGCGCCGGATCACGGCGCCGGCGAGCTCGGCGAGCTCCTCGGCGAAAAGTCGAAAGCGCGGATCGAGCATCGTGGATCTCCCCATCACGGCCGCTGACGCGGCGCGAGCGGTGTTATCACATGGTGAGGGAGCCGAGAACCGATGGCCAGAGCCGGAGCGGAGAAGGGGCTGCGCGAGGAGTACGGGCGGGGCCTGGTGCCGTGGGTGGACCTGGAGCGCAAGCGCGGTCACTGGGAAGGGAAGGAGGTCCCGGTGCCGCTCCTCACCGACGATCGGCGGCTGTGGTGCGGCCGCTTCGACGTCGTGACGCCGCACGAGGCGGTCGAGCAAGCGTTCGCGGCGCTCGGCGCCGAGGCGCTCGTGCGCCCGGGCGGGCGGGTGCTGATCAAGGTGAACCTGGGCGGCGGGCTGCCCGGCTGCCCCGGCTCGTTCACCGACCCCGACCTGACCCGCGGACTGATCCGCTGGGCGCGGGCCCGGGGGGCGCGGGCGACGGTCGCCGAGGGCGACCAGCGCGCGTGCCGGGCGGGCGCCGAGCTGCTGCGCCGGCGCGGCTACGACGAGCTGCTGCTGGAGGAGGGCGCGAGCTTCGAGAGCCTCGCGGAGGGCGAGTGGGCGCGCGTCACGTGCGAGGGGCTCGACGTCCCCCTCGACGTGCCGATGACGATGCTCGACCCCAACGTCCTGGTCGTCAACGCCTACGCCCCCAAGTACCACTGGGAGTGCGGCGTCACGCTGGCCTCGAAGAACCTCTACGGCGCGCTGCGGTGGAGCACCAAGGGCGACTACCACCGCCGCTTCGACCGCATCGACCGGGTGGTCGCGGCGGCGGCGCGGCTGCTGCGCCCGGCGATCTCGGTGGGCGGCGGGGCGTTCGTGGGCTCGGGGCTGGGCCCGCACTTCACCGTGCCGGTGCGGGTCGACCGCCTCGTCGCGCACCGCGACCTGCTGCGCGGCGACGCGTTCTGGTGCGGCGTCCTCGACTACCCGTGGGAGAAGGTCGAGCACCTGCGCGGCGCCGTCGCCGGGCCGGCGCCCGACCACGAGCTGGTCGCCGGCTCGACGCCGCTGGCAGCGGAGAGCGTCACCCGGATCCGCCGCCACGCGCTGACGCCCGGCGACCGGCGGCGCTGGAAGCGGTTCCTGTGGCCGCAGTACTTCGTGCCGCACCGGCTGCAGCGCGCGATCTACCCGCTCGCCGAGCCGCTGGCGGCGCGGCTCAACCAGCGCTGGAACCACCCCAAGGGCGATCCGCTCTAGAAAAGGGGGCCTGGAAGGCCCATCAGGGCCGTTTCGAGCCCTGTTTGGCGGGAAATCCGCAACCAGTGGAAAGCGATTTGTTGCAATATTTCATGGCGAAAAGTGGTGAAAACCAATGGCGATATGTGGTGGTTTTCACTGGCGAGTTGTGAAATTTCGCCGCCGTCACGGCACCTCGCCCGGGACGTTCGACTGGTAGTCGAACGAGCGCACCACGCCGCTCGGCGCGATCTCGACGACGAGCCGCCGCTCGTGGTCCGCGCCGAAGGTCGCGGGATCCACGTGCCGCCACGTGACCGACGTCCCGCTCGTCGCCGTAACCCGCGACGCCGGCTCGCCGAGCGCGAGGGTGAGCTCGGCGAGCGTGGTCCGGCCGATCACGATCGTGCTCGTGACGTCCGGCGGCAGCGGCGGCGGCTCCGCGCAGCCGCCGAGCACGAGGACCAGCAGCGCCGCGCCGGGCGCCACCGGCAGGACGCCGCGCGGGTTCAGTGGCACGCGCCCTGGGATGCCGGCGTGAGCGCGGCGCCGCCGCCGGGCGCGCCGGTCCGCTGGCTCGGGCACCCCGAGCAGCTCCCGCACGCTGCGCCGCCGCCCTTCGCGGCGCGCTTGCCGCCCCCCGTCCACGAGCGCACCTGGAGGAACGCCACGAGCAGCACGATCGCCAGCGCGAGCCATTCCTGTCCGTTCATCGCGCGACCTCGCCTCACCCGGCCATGAGCCGGGTCCCGATCTGGTAGGTGAGCAGGGCGCCCACGTAGGCGAGCACGGTCATGTAGGTCCACGCGAACGCGGGCCACTTCCACGACTGGGTCTCGCGGCGGATCGTCGCCACCGTCGCCGCGCACTGCAGGCAGAGCGCGAAGAACACCATCAGCCCGAGCGCGGTCGCCGCCGTGAACACGGGCCGGCCGTCGGGCCAGCGCGCGTCCTTGAGCGCCGAGCGCAGCGTGTCCGATCCCTCGTCCACGTCCTCGCCCAGCGCGTAGGTGGTGCCGAGCACCGAGATCACCACCTCGCGCGCCGGGAACGACGCGATGGCCGCCATCGCCACGCGCCAGTCCCAGCCGAGCGGCCGGAACACCGGCTCGATCACGTGGCCGACGCGGCCGAACACGCTCTGCTCGAGGTAGGCGGCGTCCTCGGCGGCGGCCAGGCTCGCGAGCGCGGCGTCGCGCTCCTCGCCGCTCACGCTCGCCGTCACCTCGGCGCGCTTGGCCTCGAAGCCGTCGTGGATCGACGCCGGGCGCGGGAAATACGAGAGCGCCCACACCATCACCGAAACCGAGAAGATCACCGTTCCGGCGCGCAGCACGAACACCTTGGCGCGCTCCACCAGCCTCAGCACCATCGCCCGCGGGCGCGGCCACTTGTAGGCCGGCAGCTCCATGAGGAAGGTGGGTGTCGGCCCCTTCAGCACGGTGCGCTTGAAGATCGACGCGGCGATCACCGCCAGCACGATGCCGAGCAGGTAGAGCGCGAGCATCACCAGCCCTTGCAGCCCGAGCCAGCCGCCCGCCAGGTGGCGGTGCGGGATGAAGGCGGCGATCAGCACCGTGTAGACCGGCAGCCGCGCCGAGCAAGTCATGAGCGGCGCCACCAGGATGGTGGTGAGGCGGTCGCGGCGGTCGGCGATGACGCGCGTCGCCATGATGCCGGGCACCGCGCACGCGAAGCTCGACAGCATCGGGATGAACGACTGGCCCGAGAGCCCCGCGAAGCGCATGACGCGGTCCATCAGGAACGCCGCGCGCGACATGTAGCCCGAGTCCTCGAGCACGCCGATGAAGAAGAACAGGATCAGGATCTGCGGCAGGAACACCAGCACGCTGCCCACGCCGGCGATCGCGCCGTCGGTGATCAGGCTCGAGAGCGCCCCCGGCGGCAGCGCGTTCCCCACCGCGGTGCCGAGGGTCTTGAAGGCGCCGTCGATGGCGTCCATCACCGGCGTCGCCCAGCGGAACACCGACTGGAACACGGCGCCCATGACGCCCACGAACACCAGCGAGCCCCACAGCTTGTGGGTGATGACCGCGTCGATGCGATCGGTCCAGGTGCGGCGCGGCGCGCTCCGCTTCTCGACCCCGTCGAGCTGGGCGGCGATCCACGCGTAGCGGCGCTGCGCCTCGAGGGCCGCGAGCGGGCGCCCGCTGCCGAGCCGCGCGCGGGTGGCCTCGATCTCGGTTCGAAGGGCCTCGCCCGCGCGCTCGATGAGCCTGGTCTCGGCGAAGGCACCCGCGTCGATCAGGCCGCGCTCGACCTCGTAGCGCTTGACCGCGTGGCCGCGCCGCGCCTCGCCGGCGGCGATCCGCTCCGCCTCGGCGAAGAGCTCGGGCAGCACGTGGACGCCCGGCGGCGGGAGCTCGCCGCGGCACGCCCGCGCGAGCGCCGCGCGCAGCTCGTCGAGGCCCTGGTCGTGGCTCGCGACCATCGGCACCACGGTGGCGTGGAGCCGCTCGGAGAGCGCCGCCGCGTCGACCTCGATGCCGCGCGCCCGGGCCACGTCGACCATGTTGAGCGCCACCACCACCGGCACGCCGAGCTCGAGCACCTGGCTCGCCAGGTAGAGGTTGCGGCGCAGGTTGGCGGCGTCGACCACGACCAGCACCGCGTCCGGGTGCTCCATCCCCTCGAGCCCGCCGAACAGCACGTCCACGGCCACCATCTCGTCGGGGCTGTGGGCCGCGAGCGAGTAGGTGCCGGGCAGGTCGACCAGCTCCACGTCCATCCCGTCGAGGGTGAGGTGGCCGGAGCGCTTCTCGACGGTGACGCCGGGATAGTTCGCGACCTTCTGGCGGACCCCGGTGAGCGCCGTGAAGATGGTGCTCTTACCCGTGTTCGGGTTGCCGATCACCACCACCGTCGCGGCGGCGCGGTCGAGGCGAGCCGTGGTGATCGCCGTCATCGCACGTTCTCGACGTCGATCACCGCCGCCTCGCTGCGGCGCAGCGAGAGCGAGTAGCCGAGGATCTCGATCTGGATCGGGTCACCCGCGGGCGCGAGGCGGATCACCTTGACCTCGTTACCCTCGATCACGCCGAGGCTCATCATGCGCTGCACCAGCGGACCCTGGTCGCGAAAGCCGGTGATCATCCCGCACTGACCCGGCTTGAGGTCGGCGAGCACGGTCATGGCTCGTCTCCGGCGGACACCACGGCCACCGAGCGCGCGTGGTGGCGGCCGATCGCCCAGCGGCTCTGGTCGACGGCGACCAGCAGCGGATCGCCGCTCTTGAGAACCCGTACCGGAACGCCGGGGCCGATGCCGCGCGCCGCGAGGTGCTCGCGGACCTCGCTCGACTCCAGCACCTGGATCACGATCGCGGTGGCGCCTACGGCCACCTCGTCGAGGGTGGACGGCGCGTCGATGCTCGGTTTGATACTCATTCTCAGCCAACCCCCGCTCGGAATTCCGTCGTCCGTCCCGCCTCGCGAACCGTCGCCTTGCAGTCGGCGCACACGCCGAGCAGCTCGAGCCGGTGGTTGATCAGCTCGAAGCCGTGCTCGCGGGCCACCACTTCCTGGAGGGCATCGATCGCCGGGTACTGGAACTCGATCAGCTTCCTGCACCGCACGCACACGAGATGATCGTGATGCTCGTGCCCCCAGATGTGCTCGTACTGGCTCCCCCCCTGAGCGTCCTGCGCGTCGGTGCGGCGGATGATGCCCGCCTCGATCAGCACCGGGAGATTCCGGTAGATGGTCGGCAGCGAGATCGTCACGCCTCTGGCTAGCAGGATTCGTTCCAGATCCTCCGGGCGGAAGTGGCCCTCGATCGCACAGATCGTCCGCATCAGCTCGCGGCGCTCGTCGGTGAGCCGCTTCCCCTGGACCTGAAGGGTTTCGCGGAAGTGCTCGATGCAGCACTTCGCTTCGCCGCAGCCTTCAGGGCACGCGTCGGTTGCTTGTTGCATGTATTTACAATAGCGGTCCCGTCACGCCAGCGCAAGCCTTACCCTCGAAGGGCCGTCGAACGAGGGGGATGCAGCAAATGTCAGGTGATACGACGCGGTTGCGGCGTTGACCCCGCTCGTCACGCGGTCGTACCATCGATCGATGGCGGTCCGGGTGGGACCGTCCGCGAAAAACCGAAGGAGGGGGTGGTATGCGAACGCGGTGGCGCCGAGCGTTCTCGGCGGTGGTGTCGTTGCTGGCGTTGGTGAGCGTGACCCTGGGAGCCGGGCTCGCGCACGCGAAGCCGCCCGCGCCCGAATACGTGAAGGGTGAGGTGCTGGTGAAGTTCAAGGCCGGGGTCCGCGCCTCCGAGGTGAGCGCGGTGATCGCGTCCGAGGGGGCGTCGGTCCTCAAGCGCTACTGGATCAACGACGTCCATCGCCTCAAGGTCCAGGACACCGAGGCCGCCATCGCGTCCCTCGGCAAGAACCCGCTGGTCCAGTACGCAGAGCCGAACCACATCGTCCACACGCTCGCGACCCCGAACGACCCGAGCTACTCGCAGCTCTACGGCATGAACAACACCGGCCAGACCGGTGGCACGGCCGACGCCGACATCGACGCGCCCGAGGCGTGGGACGTCACCACCGGCTCGAGCTCGGTGCTGGTCGGGGACATCGACACCGGCCTCGACTACAACCACCCGGACCTCGCCGCGAACGTGTGGACGAACCCGGGCGAGATCGCCGCCAACGGCATCGACGACGACGCCAACGGCTACGTCGACGACGTCCACGGCGTCAACACGATCACCGGCAGCGGTGATCCGATGGACGACAACCAGCACGGCACCCACACGGCCGGCACCATCGGCGCCGTCGGCAACAACGGCGTCGGCGTGGTCGGCGTGGCGTGGAACGTGAAGATCCTCGCCTGCAAGTTCCTGAGCGCCGCCGGCTCCGGCAGCATCGCGGACGCCACCGAGTGCATGCAGTACACGACCTCGAAGGGCGTCCGCCTCACCAGCAACTCGTGGGGCGGGGGTGGCTTCAGCCAGAGCTTCCAGGACGCCCTCACCGCGGCCGAGAACGCCGGCATCCTGTTCATCGCAGCCGCAGGCAACGCGTCGTCGGACAACGACGCGGTCGCCAACTACCCGTCCAACTACCCCAACGCGAACGTCATCGCGGTGGCCGCGACCGACCACAACGACGCGCTCGCTTCGTTCTCGAGCTACGGCGCGACCACGGTCGACGTGGCCGCACCGGGAGTGAACACGCTCAGCACCGTGCCCGTGAGCATGGGCAGCTACGCCTCGCTCTCCGGCACCTCGATGGCCACGCCCCACGTCTCGGGGCTCGCCGCGCTCATCTGGTCGCAGTCTCCCGGCCTGACCGCCGCCGAGGTGAAGAGCCGCATCCTGCTCACCACCGACTCGAAGCCGGGTCTCGCCGGCAAGGTGCTGACCGGCGGCCGCATCAATGCCTTCCAGGCGCTCACCGCGAACGTGAGCGGCCCGCACATCTACTACCTGAGCCCGAACGCGGGCGCGTCCGGCGACACCGTGACCATTTCGGGCGCCAGCTTCGGTGCGACGCAGGGCTCGGGTGCCGTCACCTTCAACGGCGTGAGCGCCGCGGTGACGAGCTGGGGCGACAGTGCGATCGTCGCGACAGCGCCGAGCGGCCTCGCGCCCGGCGCCAACCCGGTGGTCGTGACGACCTCCTCGGGCGCCAGCAACGCGCTCCCGTTCACGGTCATCGTTCCCTACTACGTCCAGTCGCTGACCTCGCAGCAGTTCCTCGGCGGTGGCACGGCGCAGACCTGGCGGGCCGACGATTCCTGCTGGTCGTACACGCTGCCGTTCGCGTTCGACTACTTCGGCACCTCGCGCACCAGCGTGTACGTGTGCTCGAACGGGATCCTCGACTTCGGTGGCTCGAACACCGCCTACTCGAACAGCGACTCCGGCCTCAAGGCGCGTCCCATGGTGGCGGCGCTGTGGGACGACCTGCGCACCGACAGCTCGGCGCAGGCAGGTGAGGACATCTACGTCACGGCCTCGGCGTCGAACGTCGTGTTCCGCTGGGTCGCCCAGACGTATTCCGGTTCGGCGCCGGTCAACGTCGAGACGGTGCTCGGCCAGGACGGCACGATCCGGTTCAATTACGGCTCCGGCAACACCGGGCTCACGCCGACCGTCGGCATCTCCGAGGGCGGCAACCTGCGCTTCCACCTCGCTCCGCACAACAACGCATCGTCGCTAACCGACGCCCAGTCGGTGCTCTACACGCCGATCGCCAACCTGTGCAGCGACGGTGACGGCGACGGCTACGGCAGCCCCGGCAGCGCCGCGTGCCCGAACGGCGCCGCGACCGACTGCGACGACGGCAACGCCAGCGTGAACCCGGGCGCGGTCGAGGTCCCGGGCAACGGCGTCGACGACGACTGCAACCCCGGCACGCCCGACGCGGTCTGCAGCGACGGTGACGGCGACGGTTACGGCAACCCGGGCAACGCGGTGTGCCCGAACGGCGCCGCGACCGACTGCGACGACGGCAACGCCAGCGTGAACCCGGGCGCGGTCGAGGTCCCGGGCAACGGCGTCGACGACGACTGCAACCCCGGCACGCCCGATCTGGTCTGCACCGACGGTGACGGCGACGGCTACGGCAACCCGGGCAGCGCCGCGTGCCCGAACGGCTCCGCGACCGACTGCAACGACGGCAACGCCGCGGTGAACCCGGGCGCCACCGAGATCCCCGGCAACGGCGTCGACGACGACTGCAACGCGGCGACTCCGGGCGGCTGCGCGCGGCCCTGAGTCGAGTTCCGGACCACCCGGCTGGCGCGTGAGCGCCGGCCGGTCCACGGGGGACCCCAGCCGGGGTCCCCCGTCTTTCGTGGTGCGCTCGGCCCGGAAACCTCAGCCGCCGGCCAGGAACGCGGCGATGTCCTTCTTGAGGGTCCAGCAGGCCTTGCGGTACGGCATGTTGAAGAACCCGTGGCCCTCGGTCGGGTAGAGGGCGAGGCGCGCGTCGATGCCCTTGGCGCGGAACGCCTCGTGGGCGAGGTGGGTCGACGGGCAGAGCGGGTCCTTGGCGGCGCCGGCGAGCAGGATCGGCGGCAGACGGGTGATCGGGAGGTCGAGCGGCGTGAACGAGTTGGCGCGCCGCGCCTCGCGATCGAACGCCGCGGCGCCACCGTAGCTGCGCATGAACATGTGGGCGCCGGGGAAGCCGTGGTCCAGCCACGAGAACCGGTCCATCACGCCGTAGATCGACACCACCTTGGTGATGGTGGGGAGCTCGAGGTCCGCGAGCGACGGGTCGATCTCCTCGAGGAGCGCTCTGTCCTCGAGCACCGCCGCCGCCATCGTGGCGAGGTTGCCACCCGCCGAGTCGCCCGCGATCGCCGCCGCCTCGGCGCCGGGCTCGCGCTCGCGGATCCACGCCAGCGCGCGCACCACCGAGGCCAGCCCGCGCGGGAACGGCGCCTCGGGCGCGAGCGGGTAGTCGAGGTTGAACACCACCTGGCCGCGCTGGGCGAACGCGGCGACGTCGCACCGCACCAGCTTTCGCGAGCCGCTCACCCAGCCGCCGCCGTGGACGTACACCAGGATCCCCGCCGGCTGGGTCAGCGCCGGCCGCGCGATCCGGTCGAGCCGCTCGAGCGGATGCGGGCCGTAGGCGTGCTCGGCGAGGCCGAGGCCGCGCATCGCGAGCGGCGCGCCGGCGCCGCGCACGCCGCTCAGCACCACCAGGCCACCGCGCCAGGTCTTGAGCTGGATCCACTCGTAGGGCGAGAGGTCGTTGCGAACGGAGGTGCCGGTCACGGGAAGCCTCGAGGGGTCGGCTGCGGCGCGCCGGGGGTCAGCGCGCGCGCTCGAAGACGTTGTCGGACTCGTGAATCTCGCCCAGCGCGGCGAGCCTTTCCAGATGGCCCTCCAGCATCGGGGCGAACGGGAAGAGGCGAACGTGGTCGGGATCGCCGTTCACCTGATCGTAGAGCGACGGGTAGGCGGCGGTGCCCGCCGCGAGGACGTCGAGGATGCGGTGCTCGCGATCGAGGAGCCGCTTGCGCATCTTCTCGATCGAGGCGTGCGGGTCGTGGGAGGGCGGGCCGTGGGACGGCAGCAGCACCGCGAGGTCGAGACCGCGCAGCCGCTCGAGGCTCGCTAGGTAACCGGCGGCCCCGCCGGAGCTCGGGCTGTGCCACGCGACCGAGCCGCCGATCAGGTCGCCGCCGATCAGGAGACCGTGGACCGGCTCGTGGAAGACCACGTGTCCGGGAGCGTGGCCGGGCGTGTGGAGGCACGACCACGTGAACGGACCGGTCACGACGGCGGCGCCGTCGACCAGCGCCGGCTCGGGCTCGGTCGCCACGAACGGTGCCAGGCCGGCGAAGATCAGCGCGCGCATCCGCTCGAGGACCGCCGCGCTGCGCTCGCGCTCGCCCGGCAGCCGGGTCAGCGCGAGGTCGAAGTCGAAGCTCGCGACCAGCGTGTCGAGGTCACGCGCGCACGCCGCCGCCTCCGGGTGGCAGAGCACCGGCACGC
>CAYMQR010000054.1:0-15234 GCA_964392195.1 uncultured bacterium
ACACGAGCACCGCCTGCGGCAGGCGACACCCACGCCTCGCGGACCGACGAGCGCCGCCCCGCGCGATGGAACGTCGCGGCACCGCAGGACGCCCGACGGGCTCCCCGTTCAGGCGAGCGCGGCCACCGGCGCAGGCGCGAGCGGGCCGGGTGCCAGCCGCGGCGGACGGAACGGATACTCGCCACGCAAGTGCCGGTTCACCTCGTCCAGCGCGACCCCGAAGCCCATCAGCAAGTAACCGAGCTCGTCGCCGAGGAGCGGATACCCGAGCTGGGTCATGAGGTGGGCCACCAGGGCGCCCAGCAGGGCGACGGAGACGTAGTGGACGTAGTCGTTGGCCGGTCTCCTCATCGTCCGGATCAGGATCCACGCCAGGGACGTGAACACGCCGAGGAACATCGTGAGCCCCAGGGTTCCCTGCTCCGACCACACCGCCAGATAGCCGTTGTGCATGACCACCGGGGTCCGGTTCGCCTCGGGAACCTCCTCCGCGTACTTGTAGTAGAGCCCGACGTAGTTGCCGACTCCGACCCCGAGGACCGGATGGTCACGGACCATCCGCACGGCCAGCTTGGCCATGGCCACTCGCCACGCGGTGGACACCTCTGCCTTGTGCTCCTTGCCGAGGATGCGCTCCAGCGGCGCGCCCAGCATCGTCCCCAGCATGAGCGCCGCGACCATCGAGGCGACGGCGATCTGAGGCTTGTGCCGGATCCGAGCCAGGGCGAAGAACACGATCAGTCCGAAGAGCAAAGAACCCATGCCGGTACGGGTGCCGGTCCCCAGGCAGTTGACGATCGTGAGCATCACGAAGCCCCAGGCAGCCACCTTCATCCACTTGCGGCGCACCAGGAACGGCACCGCGAGGCTGAGCGGGCCGTAGACGGCCCAGTGAACGCCGTGCATGCCGGTGTCACCCGAGAAGCTCGCGATCCGGTACCGCCCCGCCTCGGAGGTGTAGAGGCTGTGCTGGGTGGAGAGGACCTCGGGACCAAACGGGGTCTGGATCCGCCCCTTCATGATCAGGTTGCCGGTGACTGCTTCGTAGACGCCGCCGAGCGAGCTCGGCACGGTGCCGATCAAGAGCGCGGCGAAGCACCACTGGAAAACCCGGGTCTTCGCCTGGATCACTCCGACGATGAGTAGATAGAGCAGGTAGAGGCTGATCCCCTGCACGAAGAACTGGCTGAAGTACGGCCGGATCTTGGTCTGCACCAGCGTCGAGAACGCGACCAGGATCGATCCGAGCAGGAACAAGCCGGTCTTGTGTCCGAACAAGGCGCGCAGCAGGTACTGGTCCTGGCGCACCAGCGTCCGCACCGCCCAGACCAGCAGCGCGGCGAGGATGAAGAGCTTCGCGATCGTCATGCCACCGGCGAGACCGCCGCCAGCTCGCGCACGCTGGAGCAGCCCCATCGCCTCGAGTGGGAGCGTCAGGAACACTCCGATGAGGAGCCAGTCCTGGAGGCGGAACGGCCGATCTTCGGTGGGACGCCAGAACGTGGGCATGCGGGTCCCCGATGGGGTACGGCGCGCGGTCGCGACCGTTCTACTTCAATCGCGGTCGCGACGAAACCGCCATCGGCCGGCGGCGTTCACGAGCCCGCGACGATGAACACGGGGCGCGGCGTGAGCGTGACCTCGGCCCGCCCCCCCGGCGCCGGTACGCCGGTTCGCTCGGGAGCGGTCTGCCCGAGCGCGTTCACCACGGGCTCGAGGGTCACCTGGCTCGCGCCGACGGGCAGCGTGATCGACCGGCGAGGGATCTCCTCGCCGGGCAGCACCACCCGGCCGGGGTCTAGCCACGCCACCCAGCGTGGCGCGCCCGGCGCTCGGATCTGGTACGCACGGACCTGGGGGTCCGGGTACGGGATGCGCTGGACGCCCTGGTAGTCACGGAGGTGACCCATCATCTGCTTGGTGGCGTAGAACACCGGGTTGCGCTTGTCGACGCACTTCCCCTTGAGCTCGACGAAGCCCGCCCAGGCCGTGAGCCCCGCGCCCGCGCGGAGCAAGCGGCTGGTGAGGAACGGCAGGTCGGTCGTGTACGCGAGGTTGACCATCCGCACGCCCTGCTCCGCCGAGACGATCGCGCGCTGCACCGCGTCCTCGGCGACGAAGCCGCGCGTCCAGCGCAGGGTCTTGTCGTCGTCGGCGACGAGCTTCGAGAAGAACTCGGAGAGCCGGCAGCGGTCGGACTCGACCGCGGGTGGGATCATCTTGCCGAGCTTGTCGCGCGGACCGTCACAGCTCGTCGCTGGCCCCCAGGCGATGAAAGGGGTCGCGAACGTGTCGCTGATCATGATCGGCTTGCGGTAGCCGCGGCGGCCCATCTCGAAGTCGAGCCAGCGCACCGTGTCCTCGACCTCGGCGGGGTCCGCGAGGGCGTGGAAGTTGGCCACGTCGAAGAGCCCGGGCTGGTCGAGGATCGCCCAGATGTCGTCGAGGCCGTGCGTCGGATCGACCTCGATCTGGCGGAACGCGGCCCGGTACGACTCGACCGAGGCGGACGGACGGGTGCGGAACGCGGTGGTCGGCATGAACGCGGCGTGCGCGACCAGCACGGTGGGCGACGCGCGGTGCGCCGCGGCGTACGCGTGCTTCAGGGTCTCGAGGTAGTGGGCGACCGGGCCGGGCTCGTAGCTCGAGAACTCGGAGCCGATCTCGAGGTACCGCACCGGCCAGCGCAGGCCGGGCACGTCGGCGTTGCCGTCCCCGTCGTAGCGCTCGACGACCGACTGGATCCACTTCTCGTACGCGGCGTAGTGCTCGGGCTTGGGATTGGTGTCGTCCCACTTCACCAGCCCGGGGGCGCGCGCCGCCCACTTGGCGTTGGCGCGCAGGCAGATGACCAGCTCGCCGAAGCCGGCCCGCTGGTACTCGCGCACGTAGTCGTCGAGGCGGCGGAAGTCGATCGCGTCCTTGGGGCCGGACTGCATCTCGCCCCACATCACGTGCTCGGGATAGTGCTTGACCGCGGTGAGCCCCATCTCGGCGAGCGCCTGGGCGTGCACCGGCACCGAGTCGTGCTGATCGATGAAGACGTACTCGAGCCCGATCGCCGTGCGGTCGTGGGCGCTGCGCAGCGGCATGGGCTGCGCCAGCGGCACGTAGCCGGGACACTGCGCGCCGGCGCACGCGAAGTGTGGCGCGAACGCGAGGACGAGACCGATCGTCGAGGCGAGGGCGAGACGATGACGTCGAATCATGGAGCCTCCGGAAGGCGATCGACATCCACGCTCCACGAGCGTAACGCGGCCACCTCCGCTCGGTGCTCGACGCGGACGCCACCGGCGCCCGCACGACGCCCGGGCTCGCCGGGTCAGTTCGACGGCGCGGGCTTGGTCCCGAACAGCACGTACTCGAAGCCGATCGGGTTGAAGAGCCAGGGGAGCCGCTTTGCCATGCGCTGCCAGGCGTTCATGACCCGCTCCGGAAACACCCCGGGCGGATGGACGACGGCGTCCACCGTGACCTGACGCAAGCCGCTGCGCTCGAGCGAGGTGGCGAACTCGGAGATCGAGGTGATCTTCTCGTAGGGCGAGCCTTCGAGATAGCGCGCCTTGGTCTTGAACAGCATCCCGATGAGCGCGCGCACGCCGCGCTTGATGAACTTGGGCAGCACCCGTCCGGGGATGGTGAAGAGGTGCTTGTCGTTGACCTCGACCAGATACGCGCGCCCACCCACCCTCGTGACCCGGGCCACCTCGGTGGTGCCACGGTCGATCGGCTGGACGTGGTGGATCACCTCCACGCACAACACGTGATCGAACGCGCCGTCCCGGAAAGGCAGCCGGGCGAGGTCCGCGCACACGCCCTGGAAGGACGCGCCACCGTGGGAGCGCCGCAGGTGCTTGAGCGCGCCGGGAACGATGTCGCTCGAGACCACCATCGCGCCGTCTCGCTCCATGCGCTGGATGATGTCGACGTCGCCCCCCGAGCCGAGGTTGAGAACCTTGCGGCCCGTGAGGTCACCCTCGACGCCGCGTACGTAGCTCCAGGTCGCGGTGTTCCGGAACCGCTCGCCGACCTCGTCGCGCGCCCACTTCACGCCGAGCGCCTCGGGGACGTCCTCCCAGTGCTGACCCCACTTGGCGATGGTGTCCTCGTAGAGGCGGACCTCCCAGAGGTAGCCGTCGCGGGCCTCGTCGAGGCCCTCTTTCTTCGCGAGCTCGCGGAACCGCTCCTTGTACGTCGGGTGGTCGGCGTCGATCAGCTCGGCCTCGAGCTGGCGGCGGACCTCCATCCACTTCGCCTTCTCCTCGGGGGAGATCTCGCGCAGCGCGTCCGGCAGCATCACCGGAATCGCGTCCTCGATCGGGTACGTCCGCTTGCACGCGCCGCACACGAGCAAGCCGTCGATGATCTCGGTGCCCTCGGTCTTGGTGGCGGCGAGCTCGAGGGGGAACGCCCGGCACTCGGTGCAGCATAGAAGCTCGATGAGCTCGGGTTTCACGCGGGGAACCTCCGGCCAGGGACGCGCCGACTCGTCGGTGCGTTGTGGGAGCGGAAAGCGGGGCCAGCCCGGCTGGCCGATCCGGCCATTTCTATCCGAGGGCCGAGCGGCCGGGCAACCGATCGCGGTGCCCGGCGCGCGCCTCAGCCTTCGCCCGGCTTGGGACGGAAGTCCCGGATGCACTGGATCTTGGTGCAGGGCGTCGGGTAGTTCTTGGTGATCAGCGCGTCGCGGAAGGCTCGCATCCGGGGACCGTTCCAGGCCGCCCGGAAGCCGTCGGCCTTCACGTCCTCGAGGGGGATCTCCTCGAGCTTGCAGCACGGCGTGAGCATGCCGTCGACGTTGATGAACGCCATCACGAACGGGATGACGCACTCCGAGACGACTTCCTTGTCCATGATGAACTGCAAGCCTTCCTGCTTGCAGAGCGCCTCGACCTCGCGGCCCACCGCGCCGTACTGGCGCTGCCGGTCGCGGCCGAGGCCCATGTCGTCCTCGATCGTCTCGTCGTAGGTGTTGACGGGGAACACCCGCAGCGCGTGGCCGCCGAGCTCCTTCACGAGCTTCGGCATCATCTTGATCTCGTTCCAGTTGACCGCGTTGAGCGCGAAGTTGAGGGAGACCGGGATGTCCGAGATCGACGTGAAGTAGCGGACGTTCTCCATCAGCTTGCCGAGGTCGTCCTGGCGGATCTTGCGGAACGTCTCGGGGGTGGCGCCGTCCACCGAGATGCGCAGCTCCATGAGCCGGCTGCGCGCGAGCTCACGGGCGCGCTCGCGGGTGAGCAGGAACCCGTTCGACGTGATCGACACGTGCGGAACGCCGCGCCCCGCCGCGTGGTCGATCATCTCGAAGATGTGCTTGCCCACCAGCGGCTCGCCTCGCCCGAAGACGTGGATCGAGAACAGGCTGCCGATCCACGGGTCGAGGATCTCGCGGAACTCGTCGAGCCCCATCTCCTTGGGGATGTACTTCTTGTCGCGGTGCCGGGGACAGAACTCGCAGCTCAGGTTGCAGACGTTGGTGTTCTCGATCTGCAGCACGACCGGGTCGTTGTAGCAGTAGGAGCTGGCGTTGCCCTTGAGCTTCATCACCTCGACGGCCTTGAGCACGCCGAGCCCGTTGCGACGGATGAGCTTGCCGCCGTGGGCGCGGAAGCTCACGGCGTGAATGGTCTTGTTGACTCGCGGGCGGCGCTCCCACGTGGTCTCGTGGGTGTGCCAGTCGACTCCGCCCGAGGTGCTGGCCTCGTTTTCGAGCACGGGGGTCTCCTTGAATCGGCGCGGAACTCCAGCGCGTCTTCCAGTATACGGCCCGGCCTCGAGCAGCCACAAACCCGTGCGTCGGACGGCGGCCGAGGTGGCAGGAAAGCCAGGCCGAGCGGGTGGGCTCAGCCGTGACCGGCGCGGGCCTTCTGGCTGGCAACCAGCTTCCGCCGACCCAGCTTGTCGAGGATCGCGCGCTTGGCGCGGAGCAGGTCGGCGAGCGCGCCCGAGAGCGCGGTCCGCAGGATCAGGACCGCCTCCGCATCGTCGGCGGCGCGGGTCGAGTCCATCGACAGCCGCGGGACCCGGTACAGGTCGGCGCCGGGCTGGAAAACCGCGTCCGCGACAGCGACCGCGGTCGGAATGCCGGCAGCCCTCACCGCCGAGCGAACCCGCGGGTCCTCGTGGCCGTAGGGATAGGAGAACACCTGGGCCTTGCGCCCGAGCCGCGATTCGAGATCGACGGCGGCACCAGCGATCTCGTCCGCGAGCGCCGCGTCGTCGAGCGACGGGAGCGACCGGTGGTGGCGTCCGTGCGGCTCGATCTCGATGCCGCCCGCGACCATCTCGGCGGCGTCGTCCCAGCTCATAAGAGGGAAGTCGGGGAAGCCGTCGGCCAGGTTCCAATCGGCCGAGGCGCCCAGCTTCGCGGTCGGCACGAAGACCGTGGCGCCGAAGCCCAGGTCGCGCAGCACCGGGAACGCGACGCGGTGCTGACTGACCAGACCGTCGTCCAGCGTGACGGCGACGGTCTTGGGCGGTGGCGACCCGGTGCCGTTCCACTCGCGCAGCAGCGCGCCGATCCCCAGCACCCGCCAGCCCGCGCGGGCCAGGTACTCCATGTGAGCGCGGAAGAACCCCGGCAGCACCGAGAGCGCGGAGCCATCGTCGGCTAGCGAGTGGTAGAGCAGCACCGGCACGCCACCGCCGAGGCGGTCGGCCCGCCCCGCCAGGTTCAACACGGTGGACTTGAGGAGACCCATGAGCCGGGAGATCGGAGTGTCGAGCGCCCCCCGACCGATGGACGCGACGCGCGACGCGCGGTCAGTAGTCGCGGATCGAGGCGAGCACCGGCAGCTCGATCCGGTCCTCGACCTCGCGAGCGTTGCGGAGCGTGTCGTCCCAGAACTCGAGGAGGAACGGCAAGCCCAGCGCCAGGGCCAGCGCCACCACGATGGCGACGATCGTGTTGATCGTCCAGTCGGGCCAGTCGGGATCCGCACCGGGCTGGATCTGCGCGCGATCGATGATCTGGAGGTCGTATTCGGGAAGCTGCTTGACCCGCTGGATCTCGAGCTCTTCCACCTTCGACCGCAGGTTGTTGTAGATCGTCTGGCGGATCGCGACGTCGCGCTCGAGGCGCGCGAGCTCGAATTCGACCTCGTTCAGGTACGCGAGCTCGCCCTTCTGGCGCTCGATCTCCTGCTCGAGGACCTGCATCTTGGCGCGCAGGCTGGCCTCGGTCTGCCGATACTCGAGGGCCTTCTTCTCGACGTCCCGGTAGAGCTCGAGCGAACCGAAGCGCGCCTGCTGGGCCTTGAGGTCATCCTCGGCCTGGCGCCGCTTCTCGCCGTAGAGCGCCAGGTTGCTGAGGATCTCGGTACTGTCCGCCTCGAGCTTGGCGAACTGGTCGAGCTTGATGCGCTTCTCGTCGTCGAGGCTGAGCACGTTGGTCTGGCGCTTGAACTCGCTGACCGCCGCCTCGCCTTCACGCAGCTTGCGCTCCGAGTTCACCACCTGGTCACGCGCGAAATGGAACGAGATGTCCGCTTCTTGCGTGTCCATCTTGCGCAGGCGGGTGATCACCTCTTCGGTGATCGAGTTGGCGATCTTGGCCGCGAGGATCGGGTCGTCGAGCCACACCCCGACGCTCATGACCTCGGTCTCGACGCCCACCGAGCTGATGTCGAGGACGTCCTGCTCGAACTCGTCGACGGCCTCGGCGAACCACGCCCGCTCCGAGGGGTGGAGCAAGCCGACCTCGATGAGCACCCACTTCACGGCCTTGATCGGCGCCTTCAGCACGGCCTTGTACCAGTACATGAAGACGTCGCGGAACTCGGTCGGCTCCTCCTTGAACTTCCGCCGACGCTCGTCGAGGCCGTTCTCCTTCACCATCTTGACGGCGATCTCCTTGCTGACCGCCACCTCCACGATGTTGCTGGTGGGGGCGTACAAGTTGATCGGCATCTGCGGGATCTCGATGTCCCCGAAGAACCGGATCGACTGCTTCGGGTTCTTGTGGATCCAGACCTTGGTGGCGGCGTCGTAGAGCGGACGCTCCAGGTAGGTGGCGAAGAGGATGGTCCCGAGCGTCACCACGAACGTGGCGAGCACCGTCCACTTCCGTTTGAACAGCACGAACAGGAAGTTGTAGAAGCCGCTCTCGAAGCTCGGTCCGCCGGTCGGTGCGTTCACGCTGTCGATCCTCTCGTGGACGCCGTCACACCCAGTCGTGGAGGAATTCCGGCACGAAGTGCCGCTGCCGGCTGATGACCGCGCCGACGACGCGGGCGCCCATGCCGACGAGCTGACGCTTGCTGCGTTCCACCGCGGCGATCTGGGTTTGGTTCGCCTGGATCACCAGCAGGGTCCCGTCGGCCTTGGTGGCGAGCACGCGAGGGTCCGAGTAGGGCAGCACCGGGCTGGCGTCGAGAATGACGACGTCGAACCGTTCGCGCGCGAACGCGAGCAGCGCCGCCAGGCGATCGCCCTCCAACAGCCGCGTGGGGTTCCCGTACGGCCGCCCAGCCGTGATCGCCGAGAGATCGGGCACCGGCGTGGGGCGGATCACCTCTTCGAAGTCGCCCTCACCCACCAGCAGGTCCGTGAGACCCGGGTCACGAGGGAAGCGGAACACGCGGTGCAGAGCCGGACGGTGGAAGCTGGCGTCGATCAGCAGCACCCGGTGAGTTCCGTCGGCGGCGTATGCGATCGCGAGGTTCGTCGCCACCGAGGTGGTCCCGTCGCCGTGCTTGGCGGCGGTCACGACCACCATCTTGAGCGGCGCTGGCCCCTTCGCCATCACCAGGTTCGTCTTGAGCTTGATGTACTCCTCGGCGACGTCGTCGGGCAGCCGGAACCGCGGAGGAATCGAGGCGGGCAGCACGAGGGCCGACTCCGCCGTCAGGCCCGCCGGCGCGATCGCGCTCGTCCCCGACGGGGATCCAGTCTTCTCCCGGAGGTTCTTCTCCAGCACCTCGAAGTTCTTGCTCATGGCCGAATGGTGCTTTCGCCCGCCAGACGCTCGCGCCTCATTGCGTGTTGGGAATGACCGTAGCCTCGGTCTGAATCGTCCCGATCGGGTAGGTGAACGCGAACGCCGACGTCACCCACCGCGGCACGATCCGGTTCAAGTACTGGTCGACGTACTGGTTCGCCTTCGCGATGGCGGTCTTGGGAATGTAGACCACGTCCCGGTCCTCGAGCGTCACGTCCGAGACGCGTCCCTCGAGGACGTCCTCGACATTCACGGTGAGGACCTCGTGCTGCGCGGCATACAGCCTGCGGAGCACCAGGATGGTCTCGGTGTTGGCCGACTCGCGCAAGCCTCCCGCGGCGTAGATCGCCTGCAGCACCGTCATGCCGGGCGTCAGCTCGAGCACCTTCGCGAGGGGCACCTCGCCGCCCACGTACACGGACTGGGTCTTCGCCGTCGTGGCGAAGCTCTTCATGGTCACCGTGATGTCTTCGCGATCGAGCAGCGCCTCGTAGCGCTTGGTCAAGTAGTACCAGAGCTGCATCGGCGTGAGGCCAGCGGCCTGCACGTCGTGCACCATCTGGAGCGTGATCTTGCCGTCGGGGCGGACCGGGACGGTGGTGTTGAAGTACGGATGGTAGAGGAACCGGACCTCGACCTGGTCGCCCGGCTGGATGATGTAGCTCTGCGGGGCGGTGCCCGTCGAGGCGCCCGCCGACGAGGTGCCGGGCGGAAGCGGAGCGGCCGACTCGTCCGGGCTCGCCACCGGGGCGCCGCGGGCAGTCAGCTTGGGTGGGCCGGCCGGAGACTGGATGACGGTACCACTCTCCTCGGTCGCCTGCGGAGACTGGGCGACGTCCGCCGCACAGCCGATGGCGAGCGACACCACACAGGCGAGGGAGGCGAGCGCGAACCGGAGCGAGATGGCTGAGTTCGTCTGCAAACGATGCTCGCGACAGGTGAGATGCCGTGTTTCCGTCGACGCGTGACCGGATCGAGCCCGCATCCCGTTGATCCAGCCCCTCACTTCACCAACAGCTTGAAGACCAAGTCCATCACCTTCATGGCGAGCGGACCCAACACGACGATCGCCGCTGCACATCCGACCACACCCAGGGTGAACTTGGCGGCGCCGCGCATGGGTTCTCCGCTGTCGACCGATCACCGAGTCGGGCGACCCACGAGCCCGAGTGGCGACGGGTATACCGGAACTCGGCTCGACGGGTCAAGGGAAAATGGAAGGAATCTCAGGACTTCGACCGAAGCTCCGCGACTTCGCGCGAGGTCCTCGGGAATCCCGGCGGGATCCACGGGCAAACCCACCCGTCCGAGCGACGGGTCGAGGCGTGCAACCCCGGGTGCTGGTGCGGCGAGTCGGCCCCGTCCACGATCCCCGCACGCTGCCCAGGTGCCAAGATCGAGAAGGTCGCCGGTCCGGGTGCCGCTGGCCTCGAGGACCCCGCTCGCGAGCTCGAGCACCCCCACCGCGCGCCACACCACCCGGGTCATCCTCGAGGGTCCGAGCGCCGGGTAGGTCCGTAGCACCCGACCGTCGCGATCGAGGAATGCCGCGTCGATGGCGAACCGCATGCCGAAGGTGTGAATGCTCTTGCAGGGCTGGATCCACAGCGCGCGTTCCGGCTCGAGGTGGTCCCGTCCGAGCAAGCCTCGCATGCGGTCGCGGACCGTGTGCGCGACCTCGAGGTGCCGCACGACGTCGACCCCACGGCTCAGGTTACGAACCGGCACCGACGCTCCTGCCGCGCCCCTTCGACTCGCGGGCGACGAACCCGATCATGTGGATGCTCAGGGGCCACCGAGCAGCGGGGCCAGGCCTCGCTGAAGCTGCAGGAACGCCGGCCCGAGCACGACCAGCAGCATCGCGGGGAGCAGGAACAGCGCCAGCGGGAAGATCATCTTCACCGACGTCCGCGCTGCCTCGGTCTCGGCCCGCTGCAGCCGACGGGTGCGGCTGGTCTCCGCCGCCGTGCGCAAGACGTCCCCCACGCCCATCCCCATCCGTTCGGTCTGGTTGAGCAGCATCACCACGTTGCTGAGCTCGGGAACGCCACAGCGCGTGGCGAGCGCGTGAAGGGCGTCGGCGCGGCTTCGGCCAGCCTGGATCTGCCGACTGGTGAGGATCAACTCCCGCCCGAGCGCCGCACGGCGCTTGCCCAGCTCCTCCCCCACTCTCGTCATCGCGGGCTCCATCGCGAGCCCGGCCTCGAGGCAGATCTTCATCAGGTCCAGCGCGTCGGGGAGCGTGCGCGCGATCTCGGCCTGACGTTCACGCTCCCGCACCCGAAGCCAGAACACCGGGAGAACGAGCCCTGCGGCCGGCGCGATCAGCATCCACAGCGCTTGCAGGCCGGGCTCCAGGCTCCACGTCGGCACGACCACCGCCGCGAATACGATCCCGGCGAGAGCGCCCAAGACCAGCAAGCCGAAGAAGCCGTCCACGTGCTCCGGTCGCTGGAAACCCGCGTGCACCAGCCCGGGCTGGTAACGCTGCGCGAACGCCGGAGCATGGGGCCACCAGCGCGCCAGGCCGAGCAGGAAATCGCCCTCGCGACGCTCGCCGCTGGTGCGCGGCACGCCGTTGCGCCCCGGCGCCGGTTCGCCGTCGGGTCCGCGCACCAGGGCGACGTAGGCCGCCCACAGGACCGCGAACACGGCGGCCCCACCGAGCAAGCTCACCACGATCAGACCCGGCCCCATGCCACTCACCGCTCGCCCGTCACACGCTCACCGCGAGAATCTGGCGGATCACGAGCCAGCCGACGAGCCATCCCGCCAGCGCGGTGATCAGGAGGGCGTGCCCCGCGGGATCGGTGACCAGGACGGCGAGGTAGCTGGGGCGGATCACGTACAGCACGGTCGCGAACACCACCGGCAGCGCGATCAGCACCTTCGCCGACAGCCGGGCCTGTGCGGTGTACGCCTGCACCTGGCCCTGGATCCGGAACCTGGCCCGGATCGTCTGCGCCAACGTCGCGAGGATCTCGGGGAGGTTGCCACCGACCTCCTTCTGCACGGCGATCGAGGTGACCAGCATCTGGACGTCGAGCGAGTCGAGCCGTTCGGCGAGCCGCTCCAGCGCCTCGACCTCGCCCACGCCGAGCTCGATGTCGCGCGTCACCAGCGCGAACTCGCTGCCGAGCGGGTCGGCCATCTCGCGGGCCAGCAGATCGAGCCCAGCGCGGATCGGCTGGCCGGTGCGGAGAGCGCTCGAAAGCAGATCGAGGGCGTCTGGCAGAAGCGCGGTGAACAGCTCGAGGCGCCGATGGCCGAGCCAGCGTCCCAGCGAAGAGCTGACGAGCACTCCCAGGATCGAGCCGGCCACGAGCTGGACCGGGCGGTGCGGGGGCAGCGCCAGCGCCAGCATCGCGATCGTCACCGTCACCAGCACGACGAGCAGGCCACGCACCGCCGCCGGGACTTCCCGACGACGGGCCCCCGTGACGTCGACGTGGCGGCCGTTGGTCGCCGCCGCGGCGGGAACCCGGAACAGACCCGCGAGCGCCGCCGCCAGGACCAGCACCAGGAAAAGGCCGACGCCCACCAGGACCACGAAGGGAAGCGCCTGCATGGTCAGGCGACCTCGCTCGGCTCGAACATGCCGTCCGGAAGCTTCTCGCCACACGCTTCGAGGATCGGCAGGAACCGCGGCCGGTATCCGGTGGTGCAGAAGCGGCCCAGCACCTTGCCGTCGGCATCGACCCCGCGGCGTTCGAACACCCACAGGTCCTCGACCACGATCGCGTCGCCCGCCATGCCGACGATCTCGGACACGCGCGTGATCCGGCGGCTGCCATCCGAGAACCGCACGGCGTGCACGAGGAGCTGGATCGCCGACGCGATCTGCTCGCGGATCGTGTGCTCGGGCATGGAGATCCCCGACAGCAGCATCATCATCTCGAGGCGGTGCAGCGCATCGCGAGGCGAGTTGGCGTGGATGGTCGCGATCGAGCCGTCGTGGCCTGTGTTCATGGCCTGCAACATGTCGAACACTTCGTTGCCGCGGACCTCACCGACGATGATCCGGTCGGGCCGCATCCGCAGGCTGTTGCGCAGCAGATCGCGCTGCGTGACCTCACCGCGGCCCTCGACGTTCACGGGCCGGGTCTCCAGCCGCACGACGTGCTCCTGGCCGAGCTTCAGCTCGGCCGAGTCCTCGATCGTGACGATGCGCTCGCTCGGCGGGACGTAGCCGGAGACGATGTTGAGCAGGGTGGTCTTGCCCACCCCGGTACCGCCACTGACGAGGATGTTGAGCCGCGCGCGCACGGCGGCCCGGAGCAGGGTCGCGATCGGCAGCGTGATCGATCCGAGCGAGAGCAGGTCGTCCATCGTCAATCGTTCGGAGAAGAAGCGCCTGATCGACAGGCACGGCCCGTCGATGGCCAACGGCGGGATGATGGCGTTGACGCGCGAGCCGTCCGGCAACCGCGCGTCCACCATCGGCGAGGCCTCGTCGATCCGGCGTCCGACCTTGGCCACGATCCGATCGATGATCAGCTTCAGATGATCGTCGTCGCGGAACACGACCGGGCTACGCTCGAGCTTGCCGAACCGCTCGACGTAGACCTCGCCACAGCCGTTGACCAGGATGTCGGTGATCGCGGGATCGGCGAGCAGCGGCTCGAGCGGTCCGAACCCGACCGTCTCGTGCACGAGCTCTTCGACGAGCCTGTCTCGATCCGCCCCGCCGATCGGCACTCGCTCCTGCTCGAGGAGGGAGAGGACGGCGGTCCGCACCTGTCGCTTCAGCGCGTCCGCGTCGAGCGCGTCGAGGGCGGCGAAGTCGAGCCGGTCGATGACCCGCTGATGCAGCTCGGCCTTGAGGGCGTCGAGCCGCGACGCGCCGCCGGCCCCGCCCTCGGCGTCGGACGTCCGGCGTGACTGACCACCCCAGCGCTCTCGAAGCCCCATTCCGATGTCCCTCGGTCCGTCAGCCGCCGCGCGCGGCATGTTAGCAGGGTTGCGCCCGCTCAGTTCCCGTTGTTGGAGGGGTCGATGAGACGGGGCCCGGTCCCCCCCGTCGCCGAGATGCCGAAGTTCACCCCACCGGGCAGCCAGGTGTCGACCTTCTCGTCGCGGACGATCTCGCCCTCGAAGTCGATCCCGGACACGATCGGCAAATCGACCTCGAGCTCCAGCGGGAAGAGCAACAGGTCGAGCAGTGCGCAGCAGTCGATGCCGTCACACAGACCGCCGGTCGCCGAGCACGAGCCGAGGTCGAGCGCGACGGTGAGCGTCACCGTCTTCATCACCGGGGTCGCGCTGGTCACCCTGTACTTCGCGAAGCCGATGGTGGGCGCGTACTTCACCGAGACCGGCAGGTGCGGCCAGCCGAGGTCGACCACGAGCCCCACGTCGAGCGTGCCGAACACCGGGCTCACCAGCTCCAGCGGTGGAAGCGGGATCGACTGCACGAAGATCGAGGTGAAGTCGAAGCTCTCGAACTCGCGGATCTCCTGGCTCGAGTAGACCGGCACCACGTAGTCGCCCACCAGCCCGGAGAGGTCGCCGTTGCCGAAGGTGAAGGCGAGCTGGGGCTCGAGGAACGAGCTCTGCAGCAGCAGATCGTCGTGGACCTGCATGATCGGCTCGCCGAACAGGTCACCGAGGAACGTACAGATGGACGGCGGCTCGGGGCTGCCGTCGCACAGCATGTTGAAGCCGATCGCCGCGGACGTGTACAGGATCTCGTTGCTGCAGTTCACGTCCGCCGAGAACGGCGGATTCGCGATCAGCTCCGGGAAGATCGGCGTGACGGGCGGCGGGCACACGGCCCACTCACGAGCGTTCGGGTTACCGGGACGGGCGCCGAACGAGCCTCGCCCGAAGTCGGGCGAGTCCATGTTCACGGACAGCGGATACGGGACCGGGTCCTGGCCGGGACCGAACGCGGACAGCACTCCGCACTCGTTGAGCGCCAGCGCGAGGTCGGTGTTGATGTAGCCCGGCCCGTCGGCGATCGCCCACGCCTGGCTGCTGGTCTCGGATTCCGCGGTTCCCAGGACACCGCTCATCACCAGCGGGACGGCGCCGTCGGGCGCCGCGGCGTCACGGCGCCCGGTGACTCGCACCGTGTTGGCCTTGTACTCCTCGCCGAGAGGAGACTTCGTGTACTCCTGCGTGAGCGGGAGGGTGAAGCCGACCTCGACGTCGCTGCCGGGCTCGAGCCCGAGCCCCACCCCGGCGACCGCGTTCGCCTGCGCGACCTCGCGGGCGCGCGCGCGAACGTCGCTCACCACCGAAGGCGCGGGCTTGGGACACTCGTCGAAGCGGGTCGCGCCGGCGAGAGCGGC
>CAYMQR010000055.1:0-15232 GCA_964392195.1 uncultured bacterium
GCTCGGGGAAGCGCAGGTCGTAGCAGACCGAGAGGCCGAGGTCGGCGAGCGCGGTGTGCGCCACCACCGGCGCGCGCCCGGGGCGGCGCGTGTCCGACTCCTTCACGGTCACCGCGCCCGGCAGGTCGACGTCGAAGAGGTGGATCTTGCGGTAGCTCGACAGGATCCGGCCGGTGGGCCCGATCACCAGCGAGGTGTTGTAGAAGCGGCCGCCGCGGCCGACCCGCTCGAGGAACGAGCCGCCCACCAAGTGGATGCGAAGATCGCGCGCCAGGTCGCGCAGCCACGTCACCGTGGGACCGCCGATCGGCTCGCCCTGGCGCGGCTCCTCGTCGCGCGGGCCGCGCCACGCGAACACCTCGGGCAGCACCACCAGCTCGGCGCCGCCGCGCACGGCCTGGCGGGTCAGGTCCTCGGCGCGCGCCAGGTTGGCGACGCGGTCGGTGCCGGCGCAGAGCTGGACGGCGGCCGCGAGGAACGATCGACGCATGGGAGGGGCGGGGAGGATCAGGCGGTGCGGGCCGCTGGGCCGCGGCGCGTCGGCGGACTTTACCACCCGCGCCGCGAGGCGCCCATCGCTCACCATGCTAAAGAACAGCGTCGGTCGACGACGGTCGAGGAGCGGAGGGTGGCGATGGCGAGCGGGTTCTCTCGGGGCCAGCGGCGGGTGCTCACGGCGTTCGTGGACGCGCTGTTGCCCGGCGAGGTGGGCGTGTCCGCGCCGGCGGCGGGCGCGCTCGCGGAGCGGATCGAGGAGTTCGTGGTCCGCCTCGGCGCCGAGTCGGTGATCGGCTTCGGGCTGTTGCTGGTGGTGTTCGACCTCTCGGTGCTGCTGATGTGGGGGCGCCTCACGCGCTTCGTCTCGCTGAGCCGTGACGAGCGGGTGCGCTACCTCCGCGCGTGGGACGAGAGCCGGCTCTACCTGCGGCGCGCGATGCTGCTCCTGCTCAAGACCGTGGTGACGATGGTCTACGGCTCGCTGCCCGAGGTGCAGCGCGCCATCGGTTACGCGCCCGGCAACATCGTCGCCGGCAACCTCGTCGAGGTGGCGTCGTGATCGTCGACGTGGCGGGCGAGGCGCGGCGCGTCGACGAGAGCGCGGACGTGGTGATCGTGGGCTCGGGCGCGGGCGGCGCGCCGCTCGCGGCGACGCTCGCCGAGCGCGGCTTCTCGGTGGTGCTGCTCGAGGAGGGGCGCCAGGTCTCGAAGCGCGACTTCAACCGCAAGCTCGGCGACATGTTCCGGCTCATGTACCGGGACCAGGGGCTCACCAGCACGCTCGGCTTCCCGGGCGTGCCGCTGCCGCTCGGCTGCACCCTCGGCGGCACCACCACCGTCAACTCGGGGACGATGTTCCGCACCCCCGACAAGGTGCTGCACCGCTGGCAGCGCGAGCTCGGTCTCGCGGGCGTCTCGCCCGATGACCTCGCCCCCTACTACGAGCGCGTCGAGCGCGACCTCCACGTCCAGCCGGTCAAGCCGCACCTGTGGGGCCAGAACTCCGAGGTGATCCGGCGCGGCGCCGGAGCGCTCGGGCTCTCCCACGGACCGCTCCGGCGCAACGTCTCCGACGACTGCAAGGGCTCCGGGATGTGCTGCTTCGGCTGCCCCGAGGACGGCAAGCAGCCGATGCACCTCACCTACGTCCCGCGCGCCGACGCCGCGGGCGCGCGCATCTACACGCGGGTGAAGGTGACCGGCGTGGAGGTTGAGGGCGGGCGCGCGGTGGGTGTGGTCGGGCACGCGGCGGCGGGGATCACCCGCGCGGCGGCGCGCGCCGTGAGCGTGCGGGTGCGCGCGCGGGCGGTGGTGATCGCGTGCGGCGCGGTCTACACGCCCGCCTTCCTGCTCGCGAACCGCCTCGCCAACCAAAGCGGCGAGGTCGGCAAGAACCTCACGATCCACCCCGCCTCGCGGGTGGCGGCGCTCTTCGACGAGGACATCGACGGCTGGCGCGGCGTGCCGCAGGGCTACATGGTCGACGAGTACAAGGACGAGGGGATCATGCTCGAGGGCGCGCAGGGGCCGCCGGACCTGATCGGCCCCGGGCTCCCGTTCGTCGGCGCCGAGTTCAAGAAGCTGGTCTCGGAGCTCAGGCGCGTGGCGATCTTCGGCGTGATGGTGTCCGACACCAGCACCGGGCGGGTGTGGAGCGTGGGCGGCAAGCCGGTGATGACCTACCAGCTCAACCGCTTCGACACCGAGCGCATGGTCAAGGGGATCGGCGTGCTGGCGCGGATCTTCTTCGCCGCCGGCGCCAAGCGCGTGATGCCGTCGGTCTACCGCTTCACCGAGCTCGGCCGCGAGGGCGACGTGGAGACGCTGTCGCGCTCGCGGGTGCGCGCCGCCGACGTCGAGCTGATGGCGTTCCATCCCCTCGGGACGTGCCGCATGGGGGCCGATCCGCGGCGCTCGGTGGTGGACGGCGAGCTCCGCGCTCATGACCTGCGTGATCTGTGGATCGTGGACGGCAGCGTGTTCCCCTCGTCGCTCGGCGTGAACCCGCAGGAGACGATCATGGCGTTCTCGCTGCGCGCGGCCGACCGGCTCGCGGATCAGCTCGGCGGCTGAGCGGGCGGCAGCGGACAGGGCAAGATCGCGAGGGTATCGCTGCCCGACACCAGCCGTCCGCGCGCGGCCTCGGCCAGCGCGTACGGCGGGCCGCGCTTGCGCGCCGCGTTCACGATCGCGTCGAAGGGCGGGAAGTAGCTCCACGTGGCGCGCGGGTCGAAGTCGTCGAGGTCGACGATCCAGTGGCTGACGCCGCGGGCCGCGCAGAAGCGGTCCACGTCGGCCGCGTCGGCCGCGGTGTAGGCGCCCAGCATCTCGCTCATGAGGGCGCGCACGGTGTCGTAGCGGCGCACGAACATGGGCGGCATCATCTCGTCGCTCACCAGCACCCGGCGCTCGGCGAAGGGCGGCACGAAGTCGAGGGTGAGCGGCGGACCCGCGATGAGCGCCTCGGGTGGGGTCGCGCGCAGCGCCTCGAAGAGCGCGGGTGGCGAGGCCGTCACGTGCGACGCGTAGAGCCGCGGCGCGTAGAACGCCACGATCGCGGCCGCCGCCGCGGCGCCGAGGGTGGCGCGCGCGGCTGGCGTGCGCGCCCGCTCGATCGCCGCCCCGAGGTTGGTCCCCGCGCCGAGCGCCGCGACCAGCGGCAGCGTGACCACCACGAACCGCACCGGCTGGTAGAGGAACACCCACTCGCGCGCGACCAGCCACAGCGCGACCCCCGCGCCGAGCATCACCAGCGCCGACCGCGAAGGGAGCCGCGCTTTCCGCGCGGCCGCCACGGCCGCGAGCAGCGCGACCGCGAGCAGCACCAGCGTCGGCGGATCGAGCGCGAGCCCGCTGCGGTCGTTGCCGACGCTCCGCCACGGGTCGTCGAAGAAGAGTGGGCTGCGCCCGCGCGGGCTGAACTCGACCATCGAGCGGGCTTCCTCGAGGGTGAAGAGGCGGCCGGCCTCGCCGCCGTCGAGGGCCAGGGTCCGCGCGAGGAGCAGCGCGCCGCCGCCGGCGACCCCGCCGATCAGCCACGCGAGCGGCCGCGGCCGCCGCGCCGGGGCGGCGTCGGGCACGAGGGCCGAGCGGCGCCGCGCGGCCAGCGCCGCGGTGAGCTCGATCGCCACCACGCCGCCGGCGGTCGCGGCGAGGATCAGGAACGCGGGAGGATAGATGTGGGCCGCGAGCACGGTGAGCGCGCCCACCGCGCGGTAGCGCCCGCCGCCGAGGCCCGCGAGCGCGCCCGCCTGGAGCACGGCGAGCCACTCGCCGGCGTCGCCCGCTCCCCACTGCGGTGGCCAGCGGCTCCACGCGTGGAGCGTGACGAGGAGCGCCGCGAGCAATCCGCCCGCCGGTCCGCCGCGGGGCGCCGCCGCGCGAAACACCAGCGCGGCGAGCAACGGCGAGAGCGCGAGCGGCAGCAGCTTGGTGAGCGTGAGCGGATCGACCCACGCCCCGAGGCCGCGATAGAGCGCCGCGAGCAGCGCCGGCACGTAGAGCTGGGCCTGCTGCGCGTTGGGGTCCGCGGCTAGGGTCGCGCTGCGGGTGGCGAGACGCGCCTGGTAGACGACCTGGCGGGCGTCGTCGTGGACGGTCCAGGGATCGCCGACCAGCGGCAGCATCAGCGCCGCGGCCGGCGCCAGGCCGATCAGGAGCGCGGCCAGCAGCGCGACGCGGTCCGCCGGTCGTGCTTCGCTCGACGCGTCCAGGCGCCGCTCCGTCAGCGTCCCGGCGTGGCGGCGGGTGCGCGTCCGGAGCGCTCCTCGAACCAGCCGCGCGCGTCGTCCCAGGTGAACCCCTCGGGGACGAGCCCGAGGTCGGGTGGGTCGCTGTAGAAACGGGCGAGCTGCTTCTCTCGCAGCGGGAAGGCCGCCGATTCCACCGTCAGCACGCGGCGGATAGGCACGAACATCACGGGGATCCGCACCGGCACGACCCAGCGCATGACCGAACGGTTCTTGTCGAGGATCAGCCGCGCCTCGTCGGCGCGGATGGTGATCTTCTGGTTGCGCGCCACCCCGTGCAGCGCCTCGCTGCGCTCGCGTGCGGTCGCGTAGTGCTCGACGTAGACGTTCTTGCCTGAGACGGGGTTCGGCTCGGGTTGCGCGTAGTAGAGCTGCCCGAGCGTGTAGCTCAGCTCGGTCTCGATGGAGATCGCCTTCAGCCACAGCCGCATCGAGCCGTAGCCGCCCACCAGCGCGAGGGTCAGCACCACCCACACCAGCGCCTGCGCGATCGCCTGCTGGCGAACTCGCCGCTGCACCGGCTCGGGTACGATCGCGGGCAGCTCCTCGGCCGGGACCACGGCGCCGAGCGCGTCGACGAAGTCGGGAAAGCTCTCGAGCGGGTACCACTTGCCGCCGTCGACCTTGGCGTGGTCGGCGGCGGTGAGCTTGTGCTCCGCGATCCACTGCTCGATGGTCTGGCGGTCGAGGTCGGGCACGATGCGGCCCTGCGCGATCACCGACCAGCGCGCGGTCGGCGGCGCCGGGAAAAGCGGGGCCCCCGGCGACATCGAGCGCGCCGGGGGCTGGCGCGGCGGGGCGGTGGTCGCGTGCGGCGGAGGCGCCGCCGGCTGGGGTGGCAGCGCCGGCAGCGGCAGGCTGGCCGGCGCGGCGGCGCGGGTCACGGCGGGGACCCGCGGATCACGCGACCGGAAGCCGCCGGGCGCGAGCTTCGCCAGGTCGATGGTCTTGCTCGACGCCTCGCGCCCCAGCCCCGCCGCGTGGCGCAGGTCGTCCGCGAAGGCGAGCGCCGACGGATGGCGGCGGGTCGGGTCCTTCGCGAGGGCGCGCAGGATCGCGTTCTCGACTCCGGGCGGGATCGCCGGGTTGAGCGAGCGCGGCGGCGGCGGCAGCGAGTGGATGTGCTGGAGCGCCGCCTCGATCGGGTCGGAGGCCGCGAACGGCAGACGCCCGGTGAGCATCTTGAAGCACACCACGCCGAGCGCGTAGGTGTCGGTCCAGTGGTCGACCTTGCCGCCCTGGCTCACCTGCTCGGGGGCCATGTAGGAGGGCGTGCCGATCATGCTACCGGTCATGCCGGTGGTCGAGCCGTCGAGGACCTTCGCGACGCCGAAATCGAGCACCTTGATCTCGCCCGCGAGCGTCATGAAGATGTTCTCGGGCTTCACGTCGCGGTGCACGAGGTTGGCCTTGTGGGCCACGTCGAGCGCCGCGCACACGTGGCCGAGGATCTCGATCGCGGTGTCGACGTCGAAGATCCCCTCCTCGGTGAGGATCTCGTCGAGGTCGCGCCCCTCGAGGTACTCCATCGTGAAGTAGACGGTGTCGGACGCCTCGCCCAGGTCGTAGACCTTCACGATGTCGGGGTGGGTGAGGGCCCGCGCGGTGCGCACCTCCTGTAGGAAGCGCTCGTACACCGTGGGGTTCGCCGCGTGGTGCGGCATCAGCACCTTGAGCGCGATGCGGTCCTTGAGGCGGGTGTCGATCGCCTCGTAGACGATGCCCATCCCGCCGCGCCCCAGCTCGCGCTTGACCTCGTAGCGATCGGCGAAGAGCTTGCCGATCTGCGCGGGGTCGCTGGCGGCGATCGGCGCGGTGCGCGGGGTGGGAGGGGCCGCGGGGGCGGCGAGGGAGCCGCCGCAGGTCCGGCAGAATCGATCGCCGTCAGGGCTCTCGGCGCCGCACGACGGACAGAACAAGCTCGCTCCGGCTCAGCCCGCGCTCGCCGCGCCCGGCAACGCGAAGCGCGCCACTGGCCTCGGCGAGTCGCCGATCCGGAGCCAAAGCTCGATGGCGGAACCCACGCGGCGCGCGGGGAGTCGCACCTCGAGGCTCTGGTCGGCGGCGCCCTCGATCGGCAGGATCAATGCGGCGGCGTCGTCGCCGGCGCTCGGCGGACCGATGAAGTCGGTGGGGTTGGAGGCGGAGCTGGTGGGGTTACGTCCCTGGCAGCGTGCGGCCTCGGCGAGCAGATCGACGAAGACCGGTGCCTTGGGCGTGTCGACCCACAGCCAGTAGCTCACCGGCGCGGGCGCGAGAGCGGCGGCGCTGAGCGCGTCCTCGGAGAACGAGTCGAGGTAGGCGTCGAGGTCGGCGAGGGCTGCGTCCGAGACGGCCAGACGGTGCAGCCCCTCGCGCAGGTCGCGGAGGTTCCGCACCCGGAGCCCGCCGACGCGGACCTCGGTGTCGGCGCCGAGACGCACATCGAAGCGGGCGTCGTCGCCGCCGGTGGGCATCCCGCGGGTCGCCGAATAGCACCGCAACCCGACACGCGCGGCGAGCTCCCGATCGGAGATCGTGCGAGCGGCGCCACCCGACGCCGGTGGGGGCGACGAGGAGGCGCGAGTGGGCGCGATGGTGCTCCAGCCGCTCGGCGGCGGCTGGTCGGAAGGTAGGGTCGGCTCGACCTCGTCGGCCCCGGGCAGGGTCGGCTCGACCTCGTCCGCGGCGCTCGCCGTCGCGGTGGGCTCCGCATTCCCGGCCGCCGCTGGTGGAGCGGGCTTCCAGATCCGTGGCTCGGTCTCCGTCGCCACCGGCGGAGGCACCTCGGCGCGCGCTTCGGCCGCGCGCTCGGCCTCCCAGCGGTAGCGCCGCAGGAGATCCTGGGCCTCGGCGTAATTTCGGGACGAAGCCGGGACACGCGCCAGCCGCGCGACGACCGCCTCGGCCTCGGGGCGGGTGTAGGCGTCGCGCTGATACCGCTCGATGAGGTCGCGGTGCATCGCCGCGGCGTCGGCGTAGTCCTGTGAGGGACGGCGCAGGTCGAGCTGATCGAGCGCGAGGAGCAGGAACGCCGGCGCGCACACCAGCGCCAGCCACCCGAGCCAGCTGGTTCCGGCAGCGGCCTGCGGCTGGCGCCGGTAGCGGCGCGGGACGCGCGGCCGCACCGGGTGGCTGGGCGCCGGCGCGCCGCTGGCCGCGCCCTCGGGCGCCGACGGCTCGGGCGGGGGCGCGGAGGTGGGGAGGGGCGGAGACTCGGAGCTCACGTCGTGGGTCTCGGAGGGCGCGCTGGTATACCAGCCGGGTCACGACACCCGCAACGACGGGCTGGCTCGAGGCAGCAGGATACCCGAGAAAACAGGTGAATTTGACAGCGAGCCCGCGGGATGTATCCTGCGCGGTCGCTCTCGACCACCCCGGCGGAGGAAATCGCGCTCATGTCTACGGCGGCCACCTGGAAGGGCCAAGAAAAGCGCCTGCTCACCATGCGCAAGGCGTTGCTCGACGAGATCTCCGAAGGCATGAAGGCGGGCGCCGACGACTTCAAGAAAGACATCGGCGACCTCTACGACCTCGCGTCCAGCGAGCGCGAGCGCGAGCTGAGCCTGCTGCTCGGTCACCGTGACCGCGAGAAGCTGGCCCAGATCGAGGAAGCGCTGGGCCGGATCACCGACGGCACCTACGGCATCTGCGAGGAGTGCGGCGGCAAGATCGGCGCGGAGCGCATGAAGGTGATGCCGTTCGCGCGGCTCTGCATCGACTGCAAGGCCGAGCTCGAACGCACCACCATGATGAGCCCGGACCTCGACTCGGGTCGCACCTACCGCGAAGGCGGAATGGGCGACGTCGACGACGACGACTGACGCTTCGCCGGGGCGGATCGCGCCCCGCCCGGTCGCGACTTCGGCGCGGGGCTCGGCGGCGCTCACGGGCCGCCGCCTCGACCGAGCTGGTAGCGCTGCACGGCTCGGGTGTGCTCGGCGAGCGTGGCCGAGAACTGGTGGGAGCCGTCGCCCTTCGCCACGAAGAAGAGGTATGGCGCGTCTGCGGGGCGCGCGACGGCAGCCAGCGACTCTGCGCCCGGGTTCGCGATCGGACCCGCCGGTAGCCCGGTGATGACGTAGGTGTTGTAGGGCGTCGCCGCGCGCAGGTGGACGCGCGTCAGGTTCCCGTCGAAGTCCGGGATGCCGTAGATCACCGTCGGGTCGCTCTCGAGGCGCATGCCGCGGGCGAGCCGGTTGAAGAACACCGCCGCGATCACCGGCCGCTCGTCGGCGCGACCCGTTTCCTTCTCGACGATCGACGCGAGGGTTACCGCCTGGCGCAGCGTCAGCCCGCGGCTCGCCAGGCTGGGTGCCAGCACCTCGTCCGCGACGCGCCGGAAGCGGGCGACCAGGGTGCGCACGATGCGCTCCGGTGGGGTGCCGCGCTCGAACTGATAGGTGTCGGGGAAGAGGTAGCCCTCGAAGTCGGCCCCCTCCACGCCGAGCTCGGCGGCGAGCGTGGCGTCCGAGGTCGCGCTCAGGAACGCCGCCTCGGTCACCAGCCCGGTCGCCGCGATCACCCGCGCGATCTCGCGCCGGGTCAGCCCCTCGGGCAGGGTGAAGCGAAGCTGGATGACGTTTCCCTCGGCGAGCCGGCGCAGGATCTCGCGCGGGCTGAGCGAGGCCGAAAGCTCGTATTCGCCCGAGCGGACCCGGGTGTCGAGCTTCTGGTGCCGGGCCACCAGCGCCAGCAGCCTTGGGTGGGAGGCGAGGCCCGCGCGCTCGAGGTCGCGGGCGATCTGCCCGGCGCTCTGCCCGCGCCGCACCTCGAAGATCACCGGCTGCGCGCCCGGCTGCAGCGGACGATCCATCCAGCTCCGCACACGCCACGCCACGACACCGCCGACCGCGACCACGGCGACGATCCCGGCCGCGGCCAGCGCCACGAGCCAGCGCCCGAGCCGCGAGCCGCGGCGAGCCACCGCGGGTGGCGGGGCCGACGGCGCGCTCATCCTGGTCCGTCCTGCCGCTCGGGGCCGGGGTTCGCGTCGAGGAAGCTCTGCAGGATGAGCGTCGCCGCGACCCGGTCGATCACTTCCTTGCGGCGCTCGCGGCGGACGTCGGCTTCGAGCAGCGAGCGCTCCGCCTGGCGGGTCGAGAAGCGCTCGTCCCAGGTGAGGACCGGAACCGCTACCCGCGCTGCGAGCGCGTCGGCGAAGCGCTGACAGTGGCGCGCGGCGGGCCCGGGGGTTCCGTCCATGGCGAGCGGTAACCCGACGATCACCTGCGCGGCGCGCTCCCGATCGACGTGGCGCGCGACCGCCTCCACCGCTGCGGCGAGGGTGCTGCCCGCGGCGACCGTGTCGACAGGGAATGCGATGCGTCCGTCGGCGTCGCTCACGGCGATGCCGATCCGCTTCTTGCCGTAGTCGACGGCGAGCACCTTCATCGCGCCGGAGTATAGGACGAGCGGGAGGGGGGGGGCTTGGCGCGGTGCGCCAGAGCGGTTAGACGTGTCTGCCCAGACACAACCGTTCGAATTTCGACCAGTAAAGTGTTGACAATCGTAGACACTGTCTCCTATCATCTCGTCCTGATTCGAGTTGATCGCAAGATATGGTGTCTGAATGAGCCCAGGAGCACAATATCTTGATTGAGATGATGATCCGGGACGACTCGACCTCCCGCGAGGCGATCCCGACACCGTCTTGGATGCGTCGCCACGTGTGGACCGGCGTGGCGGTGCTGCTGGTGTCGATGGTCGTGACTTTCCCTTCCTCCGCGCGTCCGCAGAGCCGCGCGCGCGGAGGTGCTCCCGCAGGCGCGGAGGGGCCCGGCTACGGCGCCCGTCCCGCCGAGCGGCCTTCCTCGCCAGGGGACGCGCAGCGCCGGCTGACCCCCCGCAGCCACACCATCGAGCGCGGTGAGACGGTGGTCGGCGTCCTGAGTGGCTTCGACCTCGGCAGCGAGCAGGTGGCTCGCCTCGTCGACAGCGTGACCGAGCGCTGGGACGTGCGGCGTGCGCTGGTGGGGTCGCAGGTCGAGCTCACGGTGGACTCGACGACCGGCACGGTCGAGGGGCTCACCGTCGAGACCGACGACGAGCGCAAGGTCGAGGTGAGCCGCGCCGCCGACGGCTTCGTCTCGCGGGTGGTGCCGTCGGACGCCAAGCCCGTGGAGACCGCGCTCCCCGCATCCCGGACCGCCGCGGCACCGTCCGAGCCCGCGACGGCGTCGGCGCCGGCGGAGCCGGTCGCCCCGGCTCCCGTGGTCCCGGCCAACCCCACCCGCACCGCCACGTTCGGGAGCGGTGACACCCTCGCCACCGTGCTGGCGAAGCTCGGAGTCGAGGCTTCCGATCGCACCCGGATCGCCGCGCGGGTAGCGAAGTCCTGGAACGTCCGGCGCGCCGACATCGGCACCCGGGTCGAGCTGACGCTCGACGCCACCACCCAGGATCCGCTCTCGCTCTCGATCACCCCGAAGCGCCCGGGCACGTCCCCGGTCACGGTTGCCCTCGGTGAGGTTGCGTCGGCGCCTGCGGCGCTAGCCGTGGCCGCGCCAGTCGTCGCCCAGCAGCCGGCGACGACGGTCGCTCGCACCGCCACGCTCGCCAAGAACGCCTCGATCTCGTCGCTCTTCACGCAGCTCGGCGTAGCCAAGGCCGACGTCGGCAAGGTGGTCGAGGCGGCGAGCGGCCAGTGGAACACCCGCCGTGCGCAGGTCGGCACCGTGGTCCAGCTCTCGTTCGACCCGGCGACCGGACAGGCGAGCAGCCTCACGGTCCGTCCGCCCAAGACCGACGACGCGATCGAGGTCGCGCTGCCGAGCGGGATCGCGCTCGCCGGCGCCGCGAACGTGACGCCGGTGGCGTCGCCGGCGCCCCCGCCCGCTCCCGCCGCGGTGGCGGCGGCCAAGCCGGCCGACGTTCCCGCGCGGGTCGCGACCCACGAGGCGGTGCTGAAGCGAGGGGAGACCCTCGGCGAGGTGCTGGTCGACCTCGGCGTCGCGGCCAGCGACGTGCCGTCCGTCGCGACCACGGTCGCCAAAAAGTGGAACGTGCGGACGGCCAAGCCCGGTACGCGCATCCGTCTGGTGGTCGACGAGGGCACGGCGTCCGCGATCGAGATCTCGGCACGCTCGGGCTCGAAGCCGCTCACGGTCGCGCTCGGACCCGGGGTCACGGTCGCCGGCGGCACGGCGAGCTCGCCGGCGGCGCCGAGCGTGGCGAAGGCCGCGCCGAAGAGCGAGCCGGAGCGTCCCGCGCCGGCCGCCAGCTCGGCGCCCGACGTCCGGGTGGTGTCGGGCCAGGTCCAGGGTCGTTTCCACGACGCGGCGGTCCAGGCCGGTCTCGACCCGGCTACCATCAGCGAGCTCGCCTCGATCTTCGCGGGCGAGGTCGACCTGAACGGTGACGTCGATCGCGGGGATCGCTTCCGCGTCCTCCTCGAGATGCCGCGCGCCGACAGCCGCCGCGCTCGACCCCGGATCCTCGCCGCCGAGGTCACCACCGGCAAGGAAGCTCACCGGGTGTTCATGGTGACCTCCGGCGACGGCCGCCCCGAGTACTACAACGACCAGGCGCGCACCGCGCGCCGGCCCTTCCTGCGTAGCCCGCTGGACGTCACCAAGGTCACCTCGCCGTTCTCGATGGGTCGCTACCACCCGATCCTCGGCTACGAGCGGCCGCACCTGGGCGTCGACCTGGCCGCGCCGAAAGGCACGCCGATTCGCGCGGTGGGAGACGGGGTGGTCGAGTACGCCGGCTGGCGCGCCGGCGGCGACGGCCGCTACCTGAAGATCCGTCACGACGGCGCCTACGCCACCTCGTTCAGCCACCTGTCGGGCTTCGCTCCGGGGATCCGCGAGGGAAAGAAGGTCAAGCGCGGTCAGGTCATCGGATACACGGGCTCCACGGGGCTCTCGACGGGACCTCACCTCCACTTCGCGTTCCTCAAGAACGACCAGTATGTCGACCCGATGCGCGTCAGCGTTTCCGGCGGCCGGGTATTGACGGGCAAGGAGCGCCGCGAGTTCGACGGCATCCGCGCCGCGCGTCTCGCCGCCCTCAACGGCGCGGGCGGCAACGGCAACTCGCAGGTCGCGCTCGCCGGCCGGTGACGGGTCGCGCCGGCCCGGCGGGTCGGCGCTTCCGTCGCCGCGCCAGGCCTGGTAGAGGATCGTCATGAGTGAGTCGCTCGCCGGCGGACGACGTCTGGTCGTCGTCGCGCTCGCCTCGGGTTTCGGGACCGGCTACGCGCCGGTCGCGTCGGGCACGTTCGGAACCCTGGTCGGGATCCCGCTGGCGTGGGCGCTCGCGGGGCTTGGTGGTTTCACCTGGTGCGTGGCCGCCGTGGCGATCACACTGTTCGCGTGCTGGATCGCCGGGCAGGCGGAGTCGGTGTTCGGGGAGAAGGACTCGGGGAAGATCGTCATCGACGAGGTCGCCGGGTACGTGGTCGCGATGGCGTTCCTGCCGGCCACGGCGGGCCACCTCGGCGCGGCGTTCTTCCTGTTCCGTCTCTTCGACGTGCTCAAGCCGCCGCCCGCGCGCCAGTTCGAGCGCACCCTGCCGGGCGGTTACGGCGTGGTGATGGACGACATCGCCGCCGGGGTGTGGGCGAACCTCGCTCACTGGGTCCTTTGGGCCGTCTGGACTAGGGTCGCCGGTTGACCGGAGCCCGGGTCGCGGAGCGGGACAGGGCCGCGGCACCGCCGGCGGCCGCGGTGGTGGCGATCGGTGACGAGCTGCTCGCCGGACGGGTCCGGGACACCAACTCGGGGTGGCTCGCGGCGGAGTTGACGCGTCGCGGGTTCGCCGTCACGGCGGCGGTGGCGGCGCCCGATCGGGTGAAGGCGATCGTCGACGCGCTCGGCTACGCGGCCGCGCGGGCCGACGTGGTGGTGGTGACCGGCGGGCTCGGCCCCACCGTGGACGACCGGACGTTCGAGGCGCTCGGCCGGCTCACCCACTCGCCGCTCCGTCCTCGGCCCGAGGTGGTGGCCGCGATCGCGGTTCGGCTGGGCGTGTGCGCAGGCCAGCTCGACGCCGCGAACCGCCGTCAGGCGAGGTTGCCCGCCGCAGCGCGTGTGCTTCCCAACCGCTTCGGGACGGCGCCTGGCGCGCTCGTCACGCACCGCCGGCGCTCGATCTTCGTGCTGCCCGGCGTGCCGCGCGAGATGAAGGGATTGTTCGCCGAGGAGGTCGTGCCTCGGCTCGCGGAGCGGTTCGGCGAGCTCCCGGTCCGCCGCGAGGTGGTGCTGCGCACCAGCGGGCTCCCCGAGGCGGAGGTCGCGGACCGGCTCGGCTGGCTCACCCACGAGCTGCCGTCCGAGGTCGCCTTCCTGGTGGGGCGGTTCGGCGTCGACGTCCGCTTCCCGGCCGGTCTCGGTGGTGGGCGGTCCGCCGCGGCGCGGCTGCGCAAGGCTCGCCGGGCGCTCGCGCCCTGCCTCTACGAGGAGGGCGAGCGCACCCTGCCCGAGGTGGTGCTCGAGCGGCTGCGGCGTGCCGGCGCCTCGCTCGCGGTGGCCGAGAGCTGCACGGGTGGGCTGCTCGGTTCGGCGCTGACCGCGGTGCCGGGCTCGAGCGACGTGTTCTGGGGCGGTTGGATGACCTACGCGAACGCAGCCAAGCAGCGCGAGCTCGGCGTCGCCGAGCGGCAGCTCGCGCGGCACGGCGCCGTGAGCACGCCGGTGGCGCGCGCGATGGCCAGCGGCGCGCGTCGCAAGGCGCGCACCACGTGGGGAGTCGGCATCACCGGCATCGCGGGTCCAGGGGGCGGGACCGCGGCGAAGCCAGTGGGCCTGGTCGTGATCGGCTGGGCGGGCCCCGGGGGCCTCACGCGGGTCGGCACGTTCCGCTTTCCGGGCGACCGCGACTCGATCCGCGCCGCCGCGGTGCGCACCGCGCTCGACGGGCTGCGGCGGATGCTCGACGGCGAGGAGCCCCCGCTCGGCGGATCGGGCTGAGCCAGGCGCGCCGATGGCGGAGGAGAATCCGGGGGCGGACGCCGTGAGCGCGCGGGGACCGAGGGCCCGGCTCTTCGTCGCCGTCGAGCTTCCCGCGGAGCTCCAGGTCCGGCTGGAGGCTCGCGCCCGCCGTCTGTGCGAGGTCGAGCCGGGCCTGCGCGCGGTGAGGGCCGAGGCGATTCATATGACCCTCCAGTTCCTCGGCGCGGTCGAGCGCGATCGGGTCGACGAGCTCCGCCGCGTGCTCGCGGACGTGGCGGCGCACGAGTCGCCGCTCGAGGCCGAGCTGGTGGGCTTCGGTGCCTTCCCGCGCCTCGACGCGGCGCAGGTGGTCTGGGTGGGCATCCGCCCGGTGGCGAGCGTCACGCGGCTCGCGGCGCGTGTCGGCGATGCCCTCGCGGGGCTCGGGTTCGCGCGCGAGACGCGTCCGTTCCATCCGCACGTCACGATCGGGCGCCTCAAGGGGCGCGGGCGTCATCGCGCGCTCGGCGACGCGCTGCGGAGCGCGGGTGCCGAACCGCTCGGGCGGCTCGGCGTGACCGCGGTGACGCTCTTCGAGAGCTTCCTCGAGGAGGACGGCGCCCGCCACGTCGCGCTCGCCCGCTGCCCTCTCGGCACGCCAGCCGGCGCGGCGCTTGCGTAGCGGTCCGCGAGGGTCCGCCGCAAGCCGTGAACCGCGTCGCTCCGGGCGCGCCTTCGCGGTGCCAGCTGCGCCCTGGCGGGCGCACCACCGCCCCGCGGCGGGTGGAGATCGAGCGAAAAAAGCCCGAGACCCGAACCTCGACCGTTCATCTATACTGGCGCGCGGCGCGGGCCCGGGGCGGAACGCGCGAGCGCGTAACTGAGAGGATCGATTTCATGGCCAACGCAGACGAAGCACGTGAGAAGGCTCTCGACGCCGCCGTCGCGAGCATCGAGAAGCAGTTCGGCAAGGGCTCCATCATGCGGCTCGGCGCCAACGAGCCGCTGGTCCACGAGGTCTCGGTCATCTCGAGCGGCTCGCTCGCGCTCGACGCCGCGCTCGGCATCGGCGGCTACCCGCGTGGCCGCGTCATCGAGATCTTCGGCCCGGAGTCGTCCGGCAAGACCACG
>CAYMQR010000056.1:0-15148 GCA_964392195.1 uncultured bacterium
GGCTGTTCCAGCCCCCCGCCCGGCCGGAGTGAATCCGGCCGGGTCCCACCCCCGAGGCACTCGCTGCGCTCGTGGCGTCGCGCTGCGACGCGCACATCGCCGAGTCCCGTCGTTCCGCAGGCCGGGATCGCGGGACGCTACATCGGGTAACCAGGCGGCTGTTCCAGCCCCCCGCCCGGCCGGAGTGAATCCGGCCGGGTCCCACCCCCGAGGCACTCGCTGCGCTCGTGGCGCGACACGGCCGAGTGGCTTTGCGATCGAGCACGTTCCAGACCCCCGCCCGGCTGGAGGGCACGGGGCCTTCGGCCCCTGCTCCGTCGCCGCCGCCCGTTGAGCGGGAAATCGGGAGCCCGCGGCGTGTGCGCCGCGCGAAACTCCGGCCCCGCCGCTCACCCGCCGCCGAGCTGGAGGGTGACGCCGAGGCGGGGGTCGTGGACCTCGTTGCGGCGCGCGATGCACGGGTAGAAGATCAGCTCGGGCTGGTCGCAGAGCACCTCGGTGCGCTTGAGCGCGTCGATGCTCTTCAGCGTCAGGTCCCGGTACAGCGCGACGTAGGTCGGAAAGGCGAGCGTGCGCGCGTCCACGGCGCGGAACGCGGCCGGCAACACCCGGCTCGCGTCGCGCGGCACGGCGAACGCGAGGTCGGGCTGGAGTCGCGTGAGGGCGAGCGACAGCGCGTCGAGGCGCGCGGTCCGGGCGGCTCCCGCGGCGACCGAGTAGAAGACGATCGATCGCTTGCTCTCGTTGGGGTCGGGGCTCGGCTCCCCCGAGCGCATGAAGCGCTTCCACTGCGCGCGGCTCGCGAGCTCCTTGCGCTCGAGGCGGACCTTCACCCGGTAGCGCCACACCGGCACGTAGACGAGCTCCTCGCCCTCCCCGGCGTCCGCCGCCACGGGCGCGACGTAGCGCGCCTCGACCGGCTCGAGCCCGCGGTTCGAGAGCTCCAGGCAAGCGCGGCAGCGCGGGCACGACACGATGGTCTGGAAGGTGGCCGGTTCGAGCGCGCCGAGGTCGTCGCGGCAGGCGGGGCACGCGAGCCGGACCGGTGTCATCGCCCGCGACGGCAGCTCGACCGTCGCTGCGCGAAAGAGCGCCGGCCCGCCGGCGAGCGGCTCGCGCGTGACCTGGCCGTCGACGGCGTCGATGACCATCCAATCGCGCGGAATCGACTCCCGGCCCGGCACGTCCGGCGGCTCGAAGAAGAGCACCCAGAACGGGTGGTAGACGAGCGTCACCGCCGTCCGCAACAGCACCCGGTGCTCGAAGAAACGGTAGAGCGACCGTTCGTCGACGAGCTCGCGCGCCTGCGCGCGCCGCGAGCACTCCTCCAGCGCCAGGTCTCGACTCCACTGCGGCGCGAGCACCCGCGCTCCCGGCTCCACCTCGAGGGCGTCGAACGGTGCGAGCACCGCGCCCGAGGCGTGGCGCGCGAGCGGCTTCCACCCGAACGGCTCGAGCACCGGGTCGGGCAACAGCTCGCGGACCGCGCGGTGCGTCTCCTTGCGCGTGTACTCGAGCTTCCCACCGACCGGCGCCACGATCTCGCGCGCCGGCGCGTCGCGCGCGGGGTCGACGCCGCGCTTGCGGAGCGAGCCGGGATCGGCGAGCTTCTCGTTGCCGAGCACCCACCCCATCTCGACCGCGTGGAAGAGCCACGAGGGCGCGAAGTAGAGCGTGGCCGACTCGATGGCGCCGCGTCCGCGCTGCTCGGCGAGCCGCACTGCTCGAGCCCGCGACACCACGTCGCGCACGCCGAGCGCCGCGAAGTCCGGCGAGTGGGCCCAGCCGAAGCCCGCCTTGCAGCCGGGGCACCGCACCAGCGTGGCGGTGTCCTCCACCTCCGACACCACGCGGCACGCAGGGCATCGGAAGTCCACCAGCACCGCGCCGCGTCCGGCCGGCTGGACGATGTCGTGGCCGCAATAGAAGCAGGAGGTGCGGCGACGCCCCTCGACGTAAAACCCGGCCTTGCCGCACGACGGGCACGCTCGCCGCAGGGTCCGGACCATCGCGCGGCGAAGGTAACCGGCATCCCCCGCCCTGGCTGCTCCCCGCGAGCGCGCGTGGCGCGCGCTCGGCGCTTTACACTCCGCCAACGCGGCGCCTACCATCCTCGCCGGAGAACGGAGAGCACGTGGCTCGCAAGGAAAACGTCACCGCCGCGGAAGCGACCGCGCTCGCCAACCGTCTCGAAGAGCTCCGCAAGGCGTACGACCGCTACTTCATCGGGGTCGACAAGCTCGAGCCCCAGACCGACCGGCGGCGCTTCCAGATGGAGCTCGACGCGCTGCTCGGCGCTCCCAGCCCCAACACCCAGGTGCGCTTCCAGATCGCCCAGATCAAGGGCAAGTACCTGACGTTCTCGCAGTACTGGAGCCGGGTGCTGCGCGAGATCGAGGACGGCACCTACGCGCGTGACCGCTTCCGCGCCGAGCTCAAGGACAAGCAGCGCTCCGGTTCCACGCGCGACGCCACGAAGTCACAGGCGGCGGCCGGCGGCACCGCCGCGGTAGACGGAGACATGGTGGAGCGGGTGTTCCGCGCCTACGTGATGGCGAAGCAGAAGTGCAACGAGCCGACCGAAGGGATCTCGCGCGAGAAGCTTGCCGAGATGCTGGCGCGGCACGCCTCCAAGCTCGCCGAGAGCGGTGGCGGCGGACGTCCCGACTTCAAGGTCGTCATCAAGGACGGCAAGGCGCGGATCGTGGCGAAGGGCGTGACCGAGGGGAAGACCGACGCGCCCGCCAAGCCGCGCTGAAGCCCTGCGGCGCGGCCCTCTCGACCTCGCCGGCCCCTGGCCACACGCGTACCCATGAACCGCCGAGCCCGCGAGCTGGCGATCGCGCTCGCCGGCTTCGCGGTGATCGCCCTCGCGTTCACGTATCCACTCGCCGCGCATCTCGCGAGCGCGCTGCCGGGCGACCTCGGCGATCCCGCCCTCAACGCGTGGATCCTGGGCTGGGTGAGCGAGCGACTGGCACACGGTGGTGCCGGCGTGTGGAGCCCGCCGATCTTCTTTCCCTACCGGCTGACCCTCGCCTACTCGGAGAACCTGTTCGGGATCGCGCCGTTCGTGGCGCCGATCCACTGGGTCAGCCGGAACCCGGTGCTCACCTACAACGTCGCGTACCTGGCGTCCTACGTGCTCGCCGGGATCGGCGCCTACGTGCTGGTGCGCGAGCTCGGCGGACGACGGAGCGCGGCCTGGCTCGCAGGGCTCGCGTTCGCGTTCTGTCCCTACCGGGCGGCGCAGAGCGTCCACCTGCAGATGCTCATGACCGGCTGGATGCCGCTCGGGCTCGCGGCGCTCCATCGCTGGTCACGCACCAGCTCGCGCTGGGCGCTCGCGGGCTTCGCGATCAGCTACGTGCTGCAGGTGCTCTCGAACGGCTACACGCTCTATTTCTTCGCGCTGCCGTCCGCGGTGGTGGCGCTGAGCGCGATCCGCTGGCGGGAGCCCGTGTGGCGGCGGCGGCTCGCGGAGCTCGGGACGGCGGGCGGCGCGATCATCGCGGCGCTCGCGCCGGTCCTCTACCTCTATCTGCGAGTCCGCGAGGAGCAGGGGCTGGTACGGAGCGCCGACGAGATCCGCGACTTCGGCGCCGACCTGGGATCGTTTCTGCACGCGGCCCCGGGCATCGTGAGCGCGCGCTGGTTTCCCGGCTTCACCAAGCCCGAAGGAGAGGTCTTCCCCGGGCTCGTGACCGTGATCCTCGCCGTGGTGGCGTGGACGACGTGGCGCAGCGACGATAGCGCCGAGCGCCGGCAGGCGCGGCGGCTCTACACCATCGTCGCCGGGCTCGCCGCGGTGCTGGCGCTCGGCATCGCGCCCACGGCCTGGGGGCGACCGTTCCTGCCGACCGCTCCCTACGCGTGGCTGCTCCACGTCGTTCCCGGGCTCGATGGTCTGCGCGTGCCGGCGCGGCTCGCGGTGGTCCTGACGCTCGGCCTCGCGGTCCTCGCGGGGCTCGGCGGATCGTGGTTGATCGGCCGCGCCCGCGCGGCCGCGCGCGCGCCGCTCGTGGCGCTGCTCTCGGCGGCGATCGTGCTCGAGGGCTATCCGGGCGCGACCGTCACTCAGCCGCTCGGCCTCCTCGAGCGCCACCGCGACGATCCCGTCAACCAGTGGCTCGCGAAGGCGCCGCCGGGCGCGGTGCTCCAGCTCCCGTTCAGCGACGGCACGCCGCGCACCGTGCTCACCGATCTGGCGTACCAGTGGGCCATCGCCCGCCACGGCCACCCGATCGTCAACGGCTACAGCGGCTACGGCTCGCCGCTCGCGCGCTTCCTCGCGCGCCAGGGCTCGCCACTCCAGGAAATCGAGCGCACCGGCGAGCTGCTCGCCTTCCTGCGCTCGATCGGCGTGCGCTACGTGGTGGCGCGGAACCGACCGCCGTACCGCGAGACTCCGGGCCGGCCGGCCCGGGCGCTGGAGGCGATCCGCGCCGCGGGGGAGGACGTGGAGCGCGAAGACCGCGTGCCCAGCGCGTTCATCTTCACGCTCCGCCCCGCGGATCGGGCCACCGCGGCGTCCGCGCCTCCCCCGCTCGCCGCGATCGACATGAGCATTCGTGTGTCGCGGGGAGGGGATCGCGTCGCGGCGCTCACCGACCGAAACCTCGACACCCGCTGGCTCACCGGCCCGCCCCAGTCCGGGGCCGATTGGCTGCGCATCCGGCTCGGCCGTGCCACTCTCGTGGGCGGTGTCCGCCTCGCGATGCAGCAACGCTCGCTGAGCGACTACCCGCGCTCGCTTCGCGTTCGCGCGTTCGACGACACGGGTACCGCGGTGACGGTCTTCGAGGGAGGGACGCTCGAGGCCCTCGGACGGTCGCTGGTCGCAACCCCGGCGCGTCCCGCGATCCAGCTCGAGTGGGATGCGAGCGCGGTGCGTGAGCTCGAGATCACCGCCACCGGGCACTCGTCGTGCTGCGGTTGGTCGGTGCACGAGGTGGAGATCCTCGGTCCGCGTCCTTGACCGGGACGGACTCGCGGGTTCGGTCTACGCTCTCGCCGCCATTCCGAGGCCCTCCTGGTGAGCAAGCTCCAACCGAAGTCCCGTCGGCTGATCCCTCTCGCCGCCACGACCGGCGCTGTGGTGATGGGTGCGGCCGTGGGTTTCGTCTGGGTCCGTACGTTGGCTGCGACCATCGGATCCGTGGTGTACCTGCCGGTGGCCTGGGATGCCTGGTTCGACGCCGACCCGGCCCGCTCCTTCGAGGACATCACGCAGCGCACGAGCTTGCTCTTCCGCAGCGCGTTGCATCCTCTTTTCGGCATCCTGGCGCGCGCGCCCTACCTGGCGCTGACCGCGCTGTTTCCGGTGTCCGGCGTTTCAGCGGTCCAGCTCGAGCTGGCCCTCGTCGGCGCCGGCGTCCTGGTCGCGTTCGGCGCACTCGTGCGAACGCTCGAGGTTCGGTGGCTCGACACCGTGCTGCTCACGGCGCTCGTCGCGGCAAGCTCCCCGTTCGTGTTCTTCGCCGCCATCCCCGAGACGTTCGTGTTCGGCGCTTTCACCACGCTCGTGGCGCTGGTGATCGTTCTCCGCGCGGGTGACCGGCCTCGCTCGGACCTGTCCCGAGGGGCGGCGCTGACGCTCGCCTGTGCCGCGACCGCGACGAACGTGGTGACGCCGTTGGCCGCGCTCATGGTGCTGCGGCGGCCGGCGAGCTGGCTCCGATCGGCGCTCGTCGGCCTCGCGCTGCTGGGAGTGTTCACGGTGGCCGAGTCGCGGATGTTCCCGCTAGCGAACTCCTGGGTGAAGCAGGTCGCCGAGGGCATGGTCGCCGGACGGGAGCGTCGCGACGCCGTCGTCTCGGGCGATCTGATCCCCAAGCACGATCTCGCCCAGCTCGGGACCGTGATGAGGAGCTTCTTCGCCCACTCGACCGTGTTGCCCCCCCCCATCGTCGGTCGCCAAGCCCCGGTCGCGCTGACGCTCGCACCCTCACCGCTTCCGACGTTCTGGGTTCAGGGTGCGGCGGTCTCGTCGCACTCGGGGCTAGGGATGGTCGCTCTCGCCGCCTGGATCACGCTCACCTCCCTCGCCGTTGTCACCTGGATCCGCGGACCACGCCGCCGCGGCGACGCGATCCTCGCCCTCGCCGTCGCCTTTCAGCTCGTCCTCCACCTCGTGATCGGCCGCGAGACGTTCCTTTACGCGCTCCACTTTCAGCCACTGCTCGTGGCGTGGGTCGGCTCCGCCGCCACCCGCGGCCGGGCGAGGCCCTGGGCGCTCGCGCTGACCTTCGCGGCTGCGACCCTGGCCGGCACGAGCAACTTCGGTGCGTTCGGGCACGTCACCGACGCCCTTGCGAACGCGGCGGAAGGCCGGGTTGACCTCGCCACGCCGGTTCCAGCGGCCACGCGCTCTCCGTTCGAGGTGCTCGAGGCTTCCAGCTCGATCTCGCTCCCCGACCTCCCGCTCGATCTCGAGATCGCCTGCGAAGGTCCGAGCTGTTCGCCGAAGGTCGGTGCTCCGATCCGTGCGCTCGAGCACGCGCCGGGTGCGTGGTCCGTGCTGATCCGCGTCAAGGAATCGGGCCGGCGCGGCGTCTTCTTGCGGATGGCGGAGCGGGGGCGCATGAACGGCGTCGAAGACGTCCGCGCGTGGTACGCCGCCGACGGCGCCCAGCTCGTGGTGCTCCGTCATCGCTGGGTCGTCACCATCTATCCGAAGCCCGAGTCGATCGCCGTCCGGAACGCGACGCCCGAGTCGTGCGGCGGACTCGAGGCGCCTTGCTGGGAGACCGAGCTTCCCGAAGGGAAGGCATGGCGCATCGCGATCGCCGATGCGCTGTCACGGCCCGCGTGGCAAGGGATGGGGCCGATCTCGGACCCCAGGGTTTGGCCGACGCTTCACGTGCACCGCCGCCGCAGCGGTGGTGCGGACGGCGAGGAAAAGCGGTCCTCCGGCGGCTCAGATGCCGAAGATCAGGTACGCGAGCCCGGCGACTCCGGCCGTGCCGAGGAAGATCGCGCGGTAGATGGTGCGGTAGGTGTAGGCGCCCTTCCGCTTCAGGCCACGCCGCGCCCAGACGCCGAGCGCGCCGGCGTGCAGTAACCCGCCGAGGACGAACGGCACCGCCAGTGTCCTCGGCCACCATCCGGCGAGCCAGGCGCCGGCGTTGACCAGGTAGAACACCGCGAAGCCGAGGGTCCCGAGCAGAATCGAACGTTCGACGCCGTGCCGCACCGCGAGCGTCCGGAGGCCGGCGCGGGTGTCGGCCTCGTGGTCGACCACCTCGTGGTGGAGGTGACCGGTCACGAAGAGGATGCCGAGCAGGATCGCGCCCACCATCGGAGTCGGCTGCATGATCCGAGCGCCGGCGCCAGCCGCATAGAACGCGGTGGCGCCCACGAAGTGCAGGACCGATGCGATGCCAGGCCGCTCTTTCCCGCGAATGGTGCGGTTGCTGTACAGGTAGCCCGCGAACAGCACCACGATCGCGCTGACCACCGCGGTCCGTCCGAACGACGCGAAGCCGACCAAGCCGACGAACGCCAGCACCGTCATCAGCACGCGGAGCGCCGGCTCGCTCACCCGTCCCGACACCAACGGATGATCGGCCACTCGATCGTTGTGCCGATCGGCATGCAGCCCCTCGAGACTGTTGTAGACGTACGCCGACCCGGCGACGCAGAAGCTCACCACCAGCATCGCGAGGCTCGCGGGCAGATCCCCGAGCGTGAACCCGCGCTCGAGGCCGAGGACGAACCCGGCCATTGGGAACGTCGTCATCAGCAGCACCTCCGCGGGCCGGATGCTTCGCCAGTGGTCGAGCGCGACCGTGAGCCACGAGGCGCGATCGGACGTGGAGGTCTGGGTCGTCATGCCGATGCCGCTCACGGGCAGCTCTTTCTCGGGTTGGGCCAGCCGGCTCGTGGATAAGCGGTAGTCCCCTCGGTCACGAGAGTCAACACGACGCCGTCTGCGCGCTCACGACGCGGTCGCGGTGCTCGGGAGCGCCGCGCCACCAGGCACTCGCCAGCGCCACCAGGACCGCGGTCGCCACCCCCAGCCCGAGCCAGCCGGCGCCCGGCAGCTTCGAGACGAAGAACGCGAACGCGCTCTCGTGCAGGAGCAGCGCGACGTAGACGAGCGGCGCGACCCGATCGTGGTGCGCCGAGTGCACCACCTGAGCGCGGCGGGGATACGCGAAGCGTCCGACGAGCGCGAACATCACCGATCCGATCACGAACCAGGCGATGAAGTTCTGCAACGGAACTCCGTAGAAGAAGTCGGGCCCGTCGTAGGACCAGCCACCGCGAAACACGTGATTGGGGTCGGCGGTGAGGTCGTAGCCGAGCAGCAGCGCGGCGGCGAGGAGAGCCAGGAAAAGCTTACGCCGCCCGCGGGACACCGCGAACGAACCGGCGATGGCTTGCGCGGTAGCGAAGGACCAGTACGAGATCGAGAACCAGATGAACGGGATGATGACCGGGACGAGGCCGAGGATCTTGGCCGGGAAGCTCGCCGAGTAGGCGTACGGACCGAAGATCGATCCGGTGGCGACCCCGGCGAGCTCCGTCGAGAGCGAGGTCGCGAGGCCGATCGCGAGGAATCGACCGATGAACCCCGCGCCCCCGCTCGCCCAGCCGTGGCTCACGCAGCACGCGGTCGCGACCGCGGCGAACGCCGTGGCGCGGAACCCGTACGCTTCGCCACCGCTGCCGAGCCCACTGATCCGCCCCAGCCAGAAGCCGGCGAGGAGCACCACCAGCAAGGCCGACGAGGCCAAGCTGGCGGCCGCCCAGCGCTCGAAGCTCGCGAGCCGCGCCGGCGTGGGAACGTCGCTCGTCACGGCCGCCGAACCTACTTCACTCCCCAGTTGGTCTTCGCTTGCAGCCACGATGCGCTCGCCACGTAGAGCTTGCTCAGCCAGCGCGGCAGGATCACGGGAACGCGGATCGCCAGGAACGCGGAGAACGACGTGAAGAGCGGCGAAGCGTACTCGAGCGTTCTCTCCTCGTACCGTGCGCCCTTTTCGCTCTCGGGGATGCCCGCGTCGTGAAGGATCTCCGCGGCGATCTTCCCCGACTGGATCGCGAACGAGATCCCTTCGCCCGACAGCGGGTGGATCAGCGACGCCGCGTCGCCGAGGAGCAGATAGCCGGGCCCGTGGAGCTTGCGCGCCATGCGAACCCGACCCCACCGAACCGGCGCGAGGTTGAGCGGGAAACCGACGATCTTTCCGACCATCTCGGCCTTGCCGAGGAAACGCCTCACGTCCGGCATCTCGCAGTACTCGCGGAACCGATCCTTGAGCGAGATCGGCACGAACGAATTGCCGTAGCCCACGTTCGCCCACCGCTCGCCGTCCCTCTCGAACGGGAAGATCCAGAAATAGCCGTTGTTGTCGATGTCGAAGAAGAACTGAAGTCCATCCATCGGCTCGACGCCACGCGCGTACTGGCGCACCGCGTGGATGACCACGTCGTCGTCGAGGGTACCGGTCTGCTTGCGCACGACGCTCCGACTGCCGTCGGCCCCGAGAACCCAACGGCAGCGGATCTCCCGAACGCCCTCGGGTGTCGATACACGCACGCCCACGACGCGCTCGCCGTCGCGGATCAGGTCCTCGACCGTCGCGTCCTGCAGCGTCTCGATGCGCGTACTCGCGATCGCGTTCCACAGCGCGGTGTCGAACACCTCGCGTGGGATCACGTCGAGCTGTTCGGCCTCGCGGCGCAGCATGTGGCCACCGGGGTAGAAGAGCACCTGCCTGGTGGTGAAGCTCTTCGATGGGGTGAGGCCGGGGAGCTCCGGAAAGACCTCGTTGACGAGCGGGATCGATCGGTAGGTCAGCCCATCGCCGCAGATCTTGTCCCGCGGAAAGCGCTCCTTCTCGATCACCAGCACGCGCCACGGCGCTCCGAGATTGAGCACCGTCTTCGCGAACGCGGTCCCGGCGGGACCGCCGCCGACGACCACGATGTCGTACGAATCCTGCTGCATCGCGTCAGGTATCGACGGGGGTGGATCCGGCGGACCAGCAGCTCATGGATCGAGGCGATGCCGCGGGAGTCGGTGACGGTCACACGCGCAATGGACGACCGCGTGTTGGCGCTGACAGCGGTGCGTGGTAGCCCGTCGCGGACTGCCCGGGGCTCGCCAGTGACCGGGTAGGGATAATCGAGCCACGCTCCCCGAGCAAGGAAATGCCGAGCGGGAGGCGGCGCTCTCGCGAGCCATGGCCACGTCCGCGGATCCGCCATCTCCGGCGCTCGACGCTCGACTGAAGCGTGCTCTCGCCGTCGCGCTCCTCGCGTACGCGGTCATGCTGGCGGTCGCCGGGAGCCACACCGCGGGGGGATCCGACAGCGCCGGCTATGTCGGCAGCGCGCGGCTTCTGTCACGCGGTGAGTTCGCCACCGCGGTCCGGGTTCCAGAAGGAATCGACCTCGACCGCCGAACGGCGGCGGTGTTCATCCCGCTCGGGTTCGCGCAGGGTCGCGAGCTGGGCACGATGTCGCCGAGCTATCCGGCGGGCTTACCCGTCCACATGGCGATGCTGGCGCGCCTCTTCGGCGAGCGGATCGGGCCGTTCCTCGTGGTGCCCATCGCGTCCGCCGTCGCGCTCGCGCTCCTCTATCGGATGGGGCGGGAGCTCGGTTTATCGGAGCGGCTCGCGCTTTTCTGCACGCTGATCCTCGCGATCTCGCCGACGTGGCTCTTGCTGTCGCTGCAACCGATGAGCGACGTGCCGGCGACGACGTGGGCGCTCGCCACGCTGCTCATGGCACTACGTGCCCGAGGCGACGGGCGCTGGGCGGCGGGCGCAGGCTTCGCCCTCGGGATGGCCGTGGTGGTGCGACCGAGCAATGCGCTTCTGGTGCTTCCGCTGGCGTTCGCTCTGCCGTGGCGATGGAAGCGGATCGTCGCGTTCGGGCTCGGCGGGCTGCCGGTGCTGGTGGCGCTGCTCGCGTACAACTGGGTCTCGTACGGCAGCCCGGTCCTGAGCGGCTACGGGCCCGCGAGTCAGGCGGATCTGATGTTCCGGGTCGAGTACTTCCCGGTGAGGTTTCGGCACTACGGGTACTGGACGGCGGTCGCGCTCGGGCCATGGATCCCGCTCGCCTGGCTCGGCTCGATGGCGGTGCGCGACCGAAGCTTCCGCGACCGCCTGTTGCTCGTCGCGTGGTTCGCGCCACCGTTTCTCTTCCACTGTTTCTACATGCCGTACGACCCGTGGTGGTTCACGCGCTTTTTCCTGCCGGCCTTTCCAGCGCTCTTGATCGGTGCCGCGTGGGTCTTCGGAGCGATCGCAGCTCGGCGCGGCGACCGCGTCGGCGCGGCGAAGCGCCGTGCAGTTGCGATCGCGGGCTGCGTCGTGGCCCTCGCCTGGCCCCTCGTGGCCACACTGCGTCTGGATGTGTTCCGGATCGGCTACCTCGAATCGATCTATCCGGAGGCGGTCGACTGGGCGCACCGAATGACGCCGGAGCGCTCGGTGATCCTCGCCAGCCAGATGAGCGGCGCCGTCTACCTCTACAGCGATCGAATCGTCGCCAACCCGGGCAAGCTCAACGCCTACCGTCTCGAGAAGCTGATGACCCGGGTCGAGGCCAGCGGCTACCGGTGGTACGCGCTGCTCTTCCCGCACGAGATCGCCGCGCTGCAAGGCGAGCACTCGGGGCGGTGGACGCGCCTCGGCGACTTCCGGAACGTCAGCTTGTGGAGGCGCGAGCCGCCCGAGCTGCGCGCGACGCCACGCTGAGGCCGGCGCCGCGCCGGCGGCGGCGGTAACGCGAGCTCAGAGCGCGCGGGCGGCGGCGGTGGCGATGCGGGCGACGGCGCGGTCCAGCGCGGCCTTCTGCTCGGCGTACTCGGGCGCGTCGAGGCCGAGCCCTTCGAGCGACTTGCGGGCGCGGCCCTCGGCGTTGCGAGCGCGGTCCACGTCGATGTCGCCGGCGGTCTCCGCCACGTCCGCGAGGATCGTGGCGCGATCGGCTTCGACCACGGCAAAGCCGCCACCGACTGCGATGTGGTGCGTCGAGCGGTCAGCCAGGGTGTAGCGGACCACCCCGGGCCGGAGCGCGACCACCATGGACTGGTGGCCGGGAAAGACGCCGAACTGGCCGTTCCAGCCCGGCCCCACGAACTCGGTGACCGGAGCCCGCAGCAACACCTGCGCGGGCGTGACGATCTCGAGATCCAGCGTTCCCTCGGCCATGGTCGTTCTCCGTTCGGGGCCGGCTCAGGCTCAGGCGGCCTGGGCGCGGATCTTCTCGGCCTTCTCGAGCGCCTCGTCGATGGTGCCCACCATGTAGAAGGCCTGCTCGGGCACGTCGTCGTGCTTGCCTTCGCAGATCTCGCGGAAGCCTCGCACCGTGTCCTCGAGCTTCACGTAGCGGCCGGCCATGCCGGTGAACTGCTCGGCCACCGAGAACGGCTGCGAAAGGAAGCGCTGGATCTTGCGGGCGCGCGCCACCACCAGCTTGTCGTCCTCGGAGAGCTCGTCCATGCCGAGGATCGCGATGATGTCCTGGAGCTCCTTGTAGCGCTGCAGGGTGGTCTGCACCTCGCGCGCGACGCGGTAGTGCTCCTCGCCCAGGATCTGCGGGTCGAGGATCCGCGAGGTCGAGTCGAGCGGGTCCACGGCGGGATAGATGCCGAGCTCGGCGATCTGCCGCGAGAGCACCGTGGTCGCGTCGAGGTGCGCGAACGTCGTGGCCGGCGCGGGGTCGGTCAAGTCGTCGGCGGGCACGTAGATGGCCTGCACCGAGGTGATCGAGCCGCGGGTCGTGGACGTGATCCGCTCCTGCAGCTCGCCGAGGTCGGTGGACAGCGTCGGCTGGTAACCCACGGCCGAAGGCATGCGGCCGAGGAGCGCCGACACCTCGGAGTTCGCCTGCGTGAACCGGAAGATGTTGTCGATGAAGAGGAGGACGTCCTTGCCCTCGGCGTCGCGGAAGTGCTCGGCGACGGTGAGCGCCGAGAGCGCCACACGGGCGCGCGCGCCGGGCGGCTCGTTCATCTGCCCGTACACCAGCGCGGTCTTCGAGATGACGCCCGACTCCTTCATCTCGAGCCACAGGTCGTTGCCTTCGCGGGTGCGCTCACCCACGCCGCCGAACACCGAGTAGCCGCCGTGCTCCTGGGCGACGTTGTTGATGAGCTCCATGATGAGCACGGTCTTGCCCACGCCGGCGCCGCCGAAGAGGCCGATCTTGCCGCCCTTCGAGTACGGCGCGAGGAGGTCCACCACCTTGATGCCGGTGACGAACATCTCGACCGAGGTGCTCTGGTCGAGGAAGGTGGGCGGCATGCGGTGGATCGGCGCGTAGTCGGAGGTCTCGACCGGCCCCGCCTCGTCGACGGGCAGCCCGATCACGTTGATGATGCGGCCGAGCGTGGAGGCGCCGACGGGCATGCGGATGGGGTAGCCGGTGTCCTCGACCGGCATGCCGCGCACCAGACCCTCGGTGGTGTCCATGGCGATGGTGCGGACGGTGCGCTCGCCGAGGTGCTGGGCGACCTCGACCACCAGGTTGTTGGCCCGGTCGTCGATGGCGGGGTTGGTGATCGTCAGCGCGTTGAGGATGGGCGGAAGGTCGCCGCCCGGAAACTCGACGTCGACGACCGCGCCGATGATTTGCGAGATCTTCCCGACGCGTCGTGCTCCGGAAGCCGTGGATCCCTGCGACATGACCATTCCTCCCCGTTCGACGTGTGAAACGTGCGCCGAGCCCGGCTCAAGCCGAGGCGAGCGCCTCGGCGCCGCCAACGATCTCCATCAACTCCTTGGTGATGGCGGCCTGGCGGGCTTTGTTGAACTGAAGCGTCAGCGACTCGATCATCTCGCTCGCGTTGGAGGTCGCGGCCTCCATCGCGGCCATGCGCGCGGCGTGCTCGGCGGCGGCGCTCTCGAGGAGCGCGTGGTAGATCCGGTTCTCGACCACGCGCGGCAACAGCACGGCGAGCATCTCGTCGCGCGACGGCTCGAAGATCGGCTCGAGGAGCGAGGGCGTGGCGCCTTCCTCGCGCTCGACCGACAGCGGCAGCACGCGTTCGATCCGTGGGCGCTGGACCATCGCGGACACGAACTCGTTGTAGACGATCACGACTTCGTCGATCTCGCCGGCGATGAACCGCTGGATGGCGCCTGCGGCGATGCGTGCGGCGTCCAGGCTCGTGGGCGCGGCCGCGACGCCGATCATCTCGCCCTGGATCACCCACGAGCGCCGCGCGAAGTAATCACGGGCCTTCTTCCCGACCACCCACAGGCCGGGCTCGAGCTTGCGCTCGATCTGGTCGCGCAGCTCGCGCTCCACGAGGCGGATCAGGGCGCTGTTGAATCCTCCGCACAGTCCGCGGTCCGAGGTGACCACGACCCATCCGGTCTTCACCACCGGGCGGTGCGCGAGCAGCGGGTGGGCGTCTTCGCTCACGCCCGCGAGAAGCTGGTTCAAGATGCTGTCGAGCTGGCCTGCATAAGGCCGCGAGCGACGCGCGGCGTCCTCGGCGCGCTTGAGCTTCGCGGCCGACACCATCTTCATCGACTTGGTGATCTTCTGGGTGTTCTTGACGCTCGTGATCCGGCGCCGGATGTCCTTCAAGCTCGGCACGGTGCGTCCTCCACGAAAGCGGTCTCGGGGCTCACGATCGCGATCACGCCGCGCTACGGGCGAAGTCGGCCTTGAACTCGTCGACCGCCTTGTTGATCGATGCCTTGATCTCGTCGGTCAAGGTCTTGCCGTCGCGGATCTTCGAGAAGATGTCGGGGTAACGAGCCTCGATGAAGGTGTGAAAGCCCTTCTCGAAGGCACCGACCCTCTCCACCGGGACGTCGTCGAGCTTGCCGGTGGTTCCGAGGAAGATCGAGACCACCTGGCGCTCGACCGGCATCGGCTGGTACTGCCCCTGCTTGAGCAGCTCGACGAGCCGCTGGCCGCGGTTGAGCTGGTGCTGGGTCGCCTTGTCGAGGTCGCTGCCGAACTTCGCGAACGCCTCCATCGCGCGGTACTGGGCGAGGTCGAGGCGCAGCGTGCCGGCGACCTGCTTCATCGCCTTGGTCTGCGCGTTGCCACCCACGCGCGACACCGAGATGCCGACGTTGATCGCGGGACGGACGCCCGAATAGAAGAGGTCGGTCTCGAGGAAGATCTGGCCGTCGGTGATGGAGATGACGTTGGTCGGGATGTA
>CAYMQR010000057.1:0-14977 GCA_964392195.1 uncultured bacterium
GGCGGGCTTCACGCTCATCGAGCTGCTGGTGGTGGTGTTCCTGCTCGGTATCACGCTGGCGCTGGCGATCCCGACCTTCCAGGACGTCACCGGCGCCCGGCTGCGTTCGGCGGCCCGCATGATCGCGGGAGCCGCGCGCTACGTGCACGGCGAGTCGGTCGCGACCCGCGGCATCTTCCGCCTCGAGCTCGACCTCGACGCGGGCCGCTACTGGGTGTCCAAGTGCGTCCCCGACCAGGACAACCGCTGCGAGTGGGAGCGCGACTCGAGCGGCCTCTCGGCGATCCGCACACTGCCCGACGGAGTGATCTTCCAGGGAGTGCGGACCACCCAGGAGGACGGCGCGCTGCGCACCGAGGGGATCGCGCAGGTCCACTTCCTGCCGCGCGGCTACGTCGAGCCGGCGATCATCCACATCGGCCGCGACTACGGCGAGCAGTCCTTCACCTTGGTGGTGAGCCCGATCGGCGGCGAGGTCGAGATCCTCGACGGCAACCAGGACCTGACGCTGGGCCGGGGGATGCGATGAGCCGCGCGCTCACCCCTCGCGGCGGCTTCACGCTCATCGAGGTGCTGATCGCGATCGCGATCTTCTCGTTGCTCATGATCGCCGTGTACCAGACGTTCGATCAGGGCGTCCGCTCGTATCAGACCGTCGAGCACAGCCGCGAGCTCAACGAGACCGCGCGCCTCATCCTCGACCGCATCGGCGACGACCTCCAGTCGGCGGCGATCTTCCAGGACAACCCCGACATGGTGCTGGTCGGGGAGGACGGCACCGGCGCGCGCGGCCAGTCCGCGGACCGGCTGGTGTTCGCGACGCTCAACCACCTGGCCCTCGATCCCAACGCCCCCGAGTCGGACCTCGCCGAGGTCGAATACCGGATCCGCCCCGACCCCGAGACCCGTGAGCCGCTGCTGGTGAGGCGCGAGAAGGCCTACCTCGACGACGACCACGAGCAGGGCGGCGTGCTCAGCATCCTGAGCGACAAGGTCACCGGCCTCAACTTCCGCTACTTCGACGGCACCGAGTCGCTGAAGGAGCGCTGGGACGCGCGCGCGCAAGGCGACCAGGTCGCTCACGAGCAGGGCCAGCAGCTCAGCCGCACGGTCAACACCGGTCTGCTGCCCCAGGCGGTCGAGACCACCCTCGTCGTGCGCGACGCCGACGGGCGCGACGTCGCCTTCACCTCGGTCACGCGCCTCGCCCTCGCCAAGCCGCCGGCGGTCATCGACGCCACGCTCGCGCAATGAGCCCCGACCGATGATGCGCGCCCGCACCAACCCCGCCGCCCCAGCCACACGCAAGCGCCGCGAGCGCGGCGTCGCGCTGCTGCTGGTGCTGCTCATCATCGCGGTGGTCGCGACGATGCAGATCGAAACCCAGTACACCACCCGCATCGACGCGCGGATCGCGGCCAACGTCGCGCTCGACACCCAGTTCTACTACCTCGCCCGCTCCGGGATCGAGGCGGCGCGCTCGCTGCTCACCGAGGACCGCCGCGACAACGCCTTCGACGCCAGCACCGAGACCTGGGCCGCGCCCATCGCGTACCCGGTCGACGAGGCGCTGGTCTCGCTGGCGCTGGTCGACGAGGAGCGCAAGTTCCCGCTCAATGCGCTCGTGAAGCGCACCGTCACGCCGCAGCAGGGCCGGCCCGACGATCCACTGGTCGAGGTCCAGGTCGACGAGGGCCTCTACGGCTCCTTCACCAGCCTCCTCGAGAGCCTCGAGATCCCCGCCGAGGTTGCGCCGGCGGTGGTCGACTGGCTCGATCCCGACGACGACCCCTACGGCGCCGACGGCGCCGAGATCAACTTCTACGAGCGCCTCAAGCCGCCCTACAAGACGAAGAACGGTCCGTTCAGCACCCTCGAGGAGCTGCGCATGGTCCGCGGGCTCGACGCCAAGGCGTTCCGCGCCCTCGCCGACCTGGTGACTCCCTACTCCACCGAGGCCAAGATCAACGTCAACACCGCGCCCCAGGAGCTGCTCGCCGTGCTGCTCCCGGAGGCGGACTCGGCGCTCATGGACGAGCTGATCCAGAAGCGCACCGACGAGCCGTTCCAGAAGCCGAGCGAGGTGAAGGAGTACCTCAAGGACTTCGGCTCGACGTTCACCGAGGAGCGGCTGAGCGAGCTCGAGAAGCTCTTCCGCACCGACTCGAGCCACTTCACCATCTCGAGCACCGCGAGCCTGATCCCCGAGGGTGGCGACGAGGAAGACGGCAACGTCGTCGAGGCCCAGAACCTGAAGCTGCTGCGAGCGGTCGTGCGCCGCGACAAGGACGGCGCGACCGAGCTGATCTACTGGAGGGCGACCTGACGATGGCGATCACGCTGGGAGTCGACGTGGGACGCACCGCGCTCAAGGCGGTGGCGATCTCGGGTGGCAAGAGCCCGTCGGTCTTGTGGTCGGCGCGGGTGCCGAACGAGCGCGGTGATGGCGTCGCGCTCACCGAACGCCTCGCGCGGCTGCGCGCCGCCGCCAAGGGGCCGTTCGAGTCGGTGGTCGCCGCCCTCGGCAGCGACGCCGCGAGCCTGCTGCTCTTCCGCATGCCGTTCTCGAGCCCCAAGCTCATCGAGCAGACGCTCGCCGGCGAGGTCGAAGGCCTGGTCCCGACCGCGATCGACGACCAGCACCTGACCCACCAGATCCTGGTGGCGGACAAGGAGGGCGCGCTGGTCGCGGCGGCGCTCGCGCCCAACCCCGCGGTCGACGGGCGCCTCGCCGCGCTCACCGAGGCCGGGCTCGAGCCGCGCATCCTCGACCTGGACGTGGCGGCGCTGTGGACCACCGCGACTGCCCTCGGCCTCGGCGCCGAGCCGCGGGCGATCGTGGACGTGGGCGCCACCACGACCCGGATCGTGGTGGCCACCGCGGCGCGCCTGATCGCGGTGCGCTCGGTCGCGGTGGGCGGCGACCTCGTCACCGCCGCGCTGGCCGCCAAGCTCGGCCTCGACCGCGCGGACGCCGAGGCCCGCAAGCTCGACCTGCTCGCCACGTGCGACGTCGCCGCGACCGAGGACGGCGCCGAGGACGCGGTCGCCGCCGCCGCGCGCGCCACGGTCCGCGACGCGTACGCGGCGATCGCCGAGGACGTCGCGCTCTCGCTGCGCGCCGTGGAGCTCAAGGAGCGCGTCACGATCGAGAAGGCGTGGCTGGTGGGCGGGGCGTCGCGGGCGCCCGGCTTCGATCGGCTGGTCGCGGAGCGCGCCGGTGTCGCCGCCGAGGTCCCCGCTCCACCCGACGGCGCGAGCGCCGAGGCCACGGCGTGGCCCGAGGGCGCGGTCGCCTACGGTCTCGCGCGGCGCGGCGCCCGCAGCACCCGCGCGGCGCGCGGCAGCGGCCTCAACTTCCGCCACGGCGGCTTCGCCTACGGCCGCGACGTCCGCGAGATCACCCGGCGCGTCGCGCCGCTCGCGGTGCCGATCGCGGCCATGCTCGTCGCGGGCCTGATCAGCTTCGGCGTCCGCTACGGCAACCTGCGCCGCCAGGCCACGGCGGTGCGCGGCCAGGTGCTGCAGGTGTTCCGCGGCGAGTTCCCGGACGTGCCGATCCAGGACCCCGAGGCGCAGACCCGCCAGCAGATCGCGATCCTCGACAAGAAGATCGCCGTGTTCGCCGGAACCGCGCCCCCCGCCGAGGTGCTGCGCGCCATCTCGGTCGCGGCCCCCCCGGACATCGACGTGACCCTCGACGGCATGACGCTGGAGGGCGCGCGCGTCACCCTCGAGGGCCGCACCGACCGCTTCGAGAGCATCGACAAGCTCAAGACCGCGCTCGCCGAGGTGGACGCCTTCGGCGACGTGCGGGTCCAGGACCAGGCCAAGGACGGCCCGCAGATCCGCTTCACGATGATCCTCGACCTCGAGCGCGAGGATGCCGCCGGAGGTGCTTCGTGATCGAGCTCCCCTTCGTCAACCAGGCGCAGCAGGCGTTCGGGCGGCTGCAGCCTCGCGAGCGCAGGCTGGTGCTGGGCGCGCTCGGCGTGGTCGGGCTGCTCCTCGTGTGGACGATCGTCGTGCAGACCGCGCGCAGCATGGACCGCCTCGAGCAGGAGATCGCGAACGGCGGACGGCGGCTCGAGAGGATGCAGACGCTGGTCGCCCAGTACCGCGCCAAGAAGCAGCAGCTCGACGAGGTGCTACCGGGCGTGCGCGGCGGCGCCGACTTCACCACCTCGCTGCAGCAGCGGGTGCAGGAGATCGCCAACCAGGCCGGCGCGCAGGACGCGGTCGCCACCATCCGCACTCGCCCGGTGCCCCCGGGCGACTCCGAGTTCCGCGAGAGCGCGGTGGAGATCCAGCTCAAGAACCTGGCGCAGGAGCCCATGGTCAAGCTGCTCGTCGGCATCGACCGCTCGCAGCAGCGCCTCAAGGTGAGCCGGCTCAGGCTCGACGCCCACGGCGACGAGGGCAAGCGGCTCTTCGACCTGAGCGTCACGATCTCGCGCTTCGAGCCGGTGGCGGGCGCGGGCGGTGGAGAGCGTTCATGAGGCGCGCCGGGCGTTGGGTCGCGCTGGCGCTGGGCTGGCTGGTGCTGGTCGCCTACTTCACCTACCTGCGGTTTCCGTACGCGCAGGTGCGAAGCCTGATCGAGCCGCGTCTCGCGACGCTCGGCATCGGCGCGCTGAGCTTCGACGGCCTCGAGGCGACCGCGTTCGGCGGGCTCCGCCTCACCGGGGTGGCGTGGACGCCGATGGGCTGGTCGCCCACGAAGGCGATCCAGATCGAGCGGGTGGACCTGGCCCCCGCCTACCTCAAGCTGCTGCGCCGCGCCCGTGCCGTCCGCTTCGACGCGCGGCTCTTCGGCGGACGCGCCAAGGGCACCGCGGCGCTCACCGCCGACCTGCGGACGCAGGTCGCGGCCGACGTCGACGGCCTCGACCTCGCGCAGGCCAAGCTCGGCTCGCTGCCGAACGGCGTCGCCGGCACCGTGGAAGGCACGATCGACCTCGACGTGGGCAACGGCGTCGAGGGCAGCAAGGGCACGATCCACCTCGAGGCCAACGACGGTGCGATCCCGCCCATCAACTCGAACGGCATGAAGATCCCGCCCAGCCCCCTCAAGTTCGCGAAGGCCGCGCTCGACGTGACCGTCGACGGGCCCAAGGTCGACATCACGTCGCTGACGCTGGCGGGGCCGGACCTCGAGGGCAACGCGACCGGCAACGTGACGATGCGCGGGCGCTCGATCGCCAACGGGCCGCTCAACGCCGACGTGAAGTTCAAGCTGCCCGACGGCTCGAGCCTCAAGGCCATGGAAGGCCTGATCGCCGGCTTCCGGGTGAAGAAGGACGCCGAGGGGTATTTCACCCTCAAGCTCGGCGGCACCCTCGCGAGCCCGCTCCCCAGGCTGTAGTTTGCTCCGCGCTGCTCGTCGCGCCGGTGGAGGGCCGCGATCCTTCGCGGCCGAGCGCGGCGCACCGGTGTCACCCGCCGAGGCGGCTTGCCGGTGGCTCGGGAGGCCGGCGGCGAGGTCGGACCGAGCGCCGGCGCCGCCGAGGTAGCCGAGCGTGTCGTCCTGGCGCTTCTCGACGTGGTCGAGCGACGCGGTGAAGTAACGGCCCGAAGCGGGCGCGCTGCACGGCGGCGACCTCCGGTGGAGAGGCCGGTCGTACCAGCCGCGCCGGTGCCCGAGCGAGCGGCGCGCCGCACCGCGGCTCGAGTCAGGGCCGACCGAGGGCGTTCCGGAGCTGGGCGCGCGCGGTCGCGAGGCGATAGCGCGACTGGACCTCCTGGGCGCGCGCGCTGGTGAGCGCGACCTGCGCGTCGCCGAGCTCGATCACGTTCCCCACGCCGGTCTCGTAGCGGGCCTCTGCGAGGCGGAGCTGCTCGCGCGCGTTCACCACCACCTCGGCGGCGGCGGCGATCGCGCTCGCCGCGGCGCGCACCGCGAGCCGCGCCTGCTCGACCTCGAGGCGCACCTGCTGGCGCACGCTCTCCGCGGCGGCGTTGGCCGCGGCGACGTTCGCCGACGCCTCGCGCACCTCGCCTCGGGTCCGGCCACCCTCGAAGAGCGGCCACGAGATCGCGAGCCCGGCGTTCCAGTTCCACGAGGTGTCGTCGATCTGCGTCCCCGCGTCGGAGAACGTGGTGCTGGCGGCGAGGCTCGGGCCGTAGCCTCCCTTCACCGCGCCCAGGCTCAGCTCCTGGACCTTCACCTGGCCCTCGGCGGCGGCGACGTCGGGACGGGCCGCGAGCGCCTCGCTGACCAGCTCGCGCGGCTCGCCGTCCTCGCCCGCGATCGGCGGCATGTCGTCGTCGGCGACCTGGTAGTCGGTCTCGGGTGTCACACCCATCGCGTTGTCGAGCTGCGCCTTGGCGGTCGCGTAGTCGTTCTCGGCCTTGATCAGCGCGACCCGCGCGTTGGCGCGGTCGGTGCGCGCCTGCACGGCGTCGATCTCGGGGCGCGTGCCGACCTCCACGAACGCGGTGATCTGCTCGAGGTGCGCCTGCTGGTTGGCGAGGGTCTCGCGCGCCACCTGTACCAGGTCCCTGGCGGCGCGCGCCGCGAAGTAGGCGCTGCGCACGGCTAGCGTCACGTCGCGGGTGGTCGAGAGCTCGCTCGCCTGCTGGGCCGCGAAGCCGGCGCGGGCGGCGTCGCGGCGGCCGGTGGTCTGGCCGAAGTCGTAGATGAGCTGGCTCGCGGACACGTCCGCCGACCAGTAGTCGAAGGTGTCGAAGGTCGGGTTGGGGGAGCGGCCGGTGGTGCTGGTCCGCGGCAGCGAACCCGGCCGCGAGGTGTAGTTGGCGGTGGTGCGCTCATAGCCGGCGGAGGCGCCGAGCTGCGGCAGCAGCCCGGCGCGCGCCTGATCGACCCGCGCCGAGGCAGCCTCGGTCTCGGCGCGCGCCGCGGCGAGGTTCGGCTGGTGATCCAGCGCGAGCCTCAGCGCCTCGTCCAGGCCCAGCACCCTGGGCGCCGGGGCGAGGCGGGCCTCTTGCTCGGGCGCCGCGGCGGCGCCGTCGGCGGCCGTCGCCAGACACGGCGCCGCGCCCACCAGCAGCGCCGCGAGGCCCCGCGTCCCGATCCACCTCGGCCGCGTGCTCATTCGAACCTCAGCGCCTCGATCGGGTCGAGCTGCGAGGCCTTGCGCGCCGGATAGAGGCCGAACCCCACGCCCACCGCCGCGCTGAACACCACCGACACCAGCACGATGTCGCTGCGCACCAGGAAGGGCCAGCCGAATTGGCTCGCGAGGCGCTCCGCGGTGCCGACGCCCGCCACCACGCCGATCAGCCCGCCCGCCACCGCCAGCGTCAGCGCCTCCACCAGGAACTGGGTGAGGATGTCGCGCGGGCGCGCGCCCACCGCCATGCGCAGCCCGATCTCGCGAGTGCGCTCGGTCACGCTCACCAGCATGATGTTCATGATGCCGATCCCACCCACCACGAGCGACACCGCCGCGATGCTGGCGAGCAGCGTGGTGAGAGTCTCGGTCCCCTGCGCGCGCGCGTTCGCCATCTCGGTCAGGTTGCGGATCGAGAAGTCGTCCTCGTCGCCCTCGGCGAGCCGGTGGCGGTCGCGCAGCAGCGCCGTGATCTGGCGCTCGGCGCGCATGATCGCGTCCCCGCTCGCGGCGCCCACGAACACCACGCCGCTCACGTACTTCTGCAACCCGCCCTGGATCTTCGACTGGTAGGTACTGACCGGCACGAACACCGCGTCGTCGTAGTCCTGCCCCATGGGGGACTGGCCCTTGGCGGCCATCACCCCCACCACCTGGAAGGGCACGTTCTTGATCCGCACCCAGCTCCCCACGGGGTCGAATCCGCCGCCGAAGAGCTTGTCGACCACGGTCCGCCCGAGCAGCGCCACCTTCGCCATGCCGTCGACGTCGGAGGTGGTGAAGAGCGCGCCGCTGGCCACGCCCCAGTTGCGGATCCGGAAGTAGTCGGGCGTGGTGCCGGTGACGCTCGTGGTCCAGTTCTGGTCCTCGCTCACCACCTGGCTGTTGCTGCGCAGCGCGGCGGCGACGGCGCTCACGGTGGGCAGCTCGTCGCGGATCGCGTCGACGTCGTCCCAGGTCAGCGTGGGCTGGCTGCCGAACCCGCCACGCGCCCCACCCGCCGTCGTCGAGCCCGGCAGGATGATGAGCAGGTTCGAGCCCATCGAGTTGAACGCCTCCTCGACCGACTTCTTGGCCCCCTCGCCGATCGCCACCATCGCGATCACCGCGCCCACGCCGATGATGATGCCGAGCGTGGTGAGGAACGAGCGCAGCTTGTTGCGCGCCAGCGCGCGCAGAGCCACGAGCAGCGTCTGGAACGGGCTCACGGCGCGCTCGCTCCCGCGCCGGCTTCCGCCGGCTCCTCGTCGAGGACCGCGGCGTCGCGCGCGGCGGCCGCGTCGAGCGGCGTCTGGGGGCGGTCCGAGCGCACCCGGCCGTCCTTCATCACGATCACCCGCGACGCGAAGGCCGCGATGTCGGCCTCGTGGGTCACCAGCACGATCGTGATCCCCGACCGCCACAGCTCCTGTAGCAGCGCCATCACGTCGAGGCTGGTGCGCGAGTCGAGGTTGCCGGTCGGCTCGTCGGCGAGGATCAGCCGCGGCCGCGGCACCAGCGCGCGCGCGATCGCCACCCGCTGCTGCTGGCCGCCGGACATCTGGTTGGGGTGGTGGTGGACGCGCTCGCCGAGGCCGACCCGGCGCAGCGCCTCGAGCGCCCGCTCCTCGCGCTCGCGCGTGCCCGAGCCCGCGTAGAGGAGCGGCAGCTCGACGTTCTCGAGCGCCGAGGTGCGAGCGAGGAGGTTGAAGCTCTGGAACACGAAGCCGAGGGTGCGGTTGCGGATCGCGGCGAGCTCGTTCCGGCCCAGCCCCGAGACGTCGATCGAATCCAGGAAGTAGCGGCCCGCCGTCGGCCGGTCGAGGCAGCCGAGGACGTTCATCAGCGTGGACTTTCCCGAGCCGGACGAGCCCATCACCGCGACGAACTCGCCGGGGTGGACCTCGAGCGACACGTCCACCAGCGCGCGCACCGCGAGGTCGCCCATGGTGTAGGTCTTCGCGATCTCCACCAGCCGCACCACCGGGTCCGTCGCGCCGCTCACGATCCGCTCCGCGCCGCCCTCAGAAGCCCGGGATCCGCGGGCCGCCGCCGCGGCGTGCGCCGCCGCCCGCCGACGAAGCGCCAGCGGATCCGGGCGCGTCGGTGACGAGGAGGTCGCCCTCGCGGAGCGCGCCGTCGACCACCTCGGTGACGGAGCCGTCCGAGAGCCCCGTCACCACCGGCACCGCGACCGGATGCTGGCTCTCGAGACGCCACACCGTGCGCCGCGGCGGCCCGCCGCCGCCCTCGCCCGCCGCGGCGCCGCCACCTCCGCGTCGCGAACCGGCGGCCTTCGTGGTCCCGCCCTCGTCCTTGCCCTTCGCCGCCAGCGACACCGGCGGACGGAAGCGCAGCGCCGCGTTCGGCACCCGCAGCACGTCGTGCTTCTCGGCGTAGACGAAGGTCACGTTCGCGGTCATCCCCGGGCGCAGCTTCAGCTCGGCGTTGTCGACGTCGAGGACCACGTCGTAGGTCACGACGTTCTGGACGGTCTGGGCGGCGTTGCGGATCTGGCGTACCTTGCCGTGGAAGCGCTCGCCGGGGAACGCATCGACGGTGAAGCTCGCGTCCATCCCGGCCTCGAGCTTGCCGATGTCGGCCTCGCTGACGCTGGTGTCGACCTGCATCTTGCGCAGGTCCTCGGCGATCACGAACAAGGTCGGCGCCTGGAGCGACGCCGCCACCGTCTGGCCCACGTCCACGCTGCGCGAGATCACGATGCCGTGGATCGGCGACACGATCGTCGTGTACGCCAGGTTGACCTCGGCCTGGTGGAGCGCCGCCGCGGCCTGCGCGACCGCGCTCGCCGCGGCCGCGACGCCCGCCTTGGCGGCGTCGTAGCTGGTGGCAGCGGCGTCGAGGTCGGCGGGCGCGATCAGCTTCTTCTCGGCGAGCGCCCGGGTGCGCTGGAACTGGCGCTCGGCGTCGCGCGCCTGCACCTCCGCCTTGGTGCGGTTGGCGATCGCGGCGGTGTGGTTGGCGCGCGCCTGCGCCGCCGCGGCCTCGAAGAGCTGCGGGTCGATCTTCGCGATCACCTGCCCCGCCTCGACCGGCGAGTTGAAGTCGACGAGGAGCTGCTGGATGCGCCCCGACACCTGGCTGCCGACCTGCACGGTGACGAGCGCCGAGAGCGTGCCGGTGGCGGTCACCTTGGCGATCACCGCGCCGCGGTCGGCCGCGGCGGTCTCGTACTTCACCGGCGCCGGCTTCTTCCAGGCGCGATAACCCCACCAGCCGCCGCCGGCGACGGCGGCCACGAGCACCACCACCCCGGCGAGCCGGACGTTCGAGCGGCGCGGACGGTCCACCGGTGATCTCCTGGGCGCGGCGGGGCGCGCCACGCGACGCCGGAAACGTGGCCGACCACCCTTGCGTGGGTGTTGTTCGACCGTGAAGAAGTATGAACGTGACGCGCGCCGCGCGCCGCGTCCAGTGGAGCGCGAGCTCCGACGCCACCCTTCCGGTGGGACCGCCTCCCGGCGGTCCGCCATCCGAGGCCGCCCGTCAGCGCCGGAAGACGATCGCGTTCGCGGAGTGCGGCGGCAAGGTCACCACCGTGGTGTCTCCGACCTCGGCCAGCGCGTGGCTCACGAGCGTGACCGTCGGCGCGCCGTCCTCGGGCTCGTTGGTGGCGCCCGCGGTGGGCCCGGTCACGATCGCCTGCTCGCCCGTGCGCGGCGAGAAGCCACTCAGCGCGATGCGCAGCGGGATCGGGTCGTTCGAGTCCTTGTTGAGCGCCATCACCGTGAGGCGGTCGCCCTCGGGGCTCCTTCCCGCCAGTACCGCGACGGTGTCGACCTGGGTCACCAGGCTCGACACGAAACCCATCGAGAGGCCCGCCTCGAAGCCGACATCGAACTGCGGGCTCACGAGCTCCCACTTCAGCCGGTCGCCCTCGTCGAGGTAGTCGCTGAAGAGCTTCTGTACCCAATAGGTCGGGCGAGGTCGGGGGTTCGGGCTACCCGATTCGCCGGTCTTCGACCACCGCGACACACCCTGGATCTGGCCGAGCCCGTTGTCCTCCTCGAACAGCAGGAAGGTGGTCGACACCGGGATGCCATTGCGCACCAGCACGTTGAAGAGGTCCGCCAGCGACAGCGCCTCGCGCAGGTGGACGTGCCGTGTCTTGGCCTCCAGGAAGTTGTAGACGGTGTTGTTCTCCGTGCCGTAGACGGCGTGGTCGCCGAGGGTGCCAGCGGGCTCGAAGAGGAAGGTCTCGAGGCTGTCGAAGCCGGCCATGACGACGTCATGGACGCCGGGGTCGTTCTTGAGGTCGACGGTGGTGGTCGCCACGAACGGCGCGGTTGCGGCGATCTCGTGGAAGATGCGCACGATGCCCTTGCTGGTGAGGCGAAGGCCGATCGTGTGCGGGCCCTTGGTGAGCGCCACCTGCGGACGCGGCGACTCGTTGCCGGCGATCGTGAAGGTCTGGTTCACGACGCCGTCGACGAGGAAGTCGACGGTCGGCACCTCGCCCGAGCCCGACGCGTTCACGATCGAGAAGCCGAACGTGTAGGTGGCGTTTGCCGCGAACGTGGGAGTGTCGGAGACGGTGATCCCCGGCCTGGTGATCTCGAAACCGTAGTTGGGGGCGAGCGAGCTCGGCGCGTAGAGGTGCTTCGCCCAGAAGTCGAAGCCCTCCGGAGCGAGCTCGTTGATCGTGCCGTACCACTGTTGCGTGAACTCGGGCTCGTAGTAGGTGCCGAAGCCGATGGCACCGATCTCGATGGTGGGGTCGACCTTCGCCATCTCGACGCGGAAGCTCATCAGGCTGGTGGCGTAGAGATTGATGAAGAAATCGCCGCCGCGCAGCTCGTTGCCGATCTCCCAGAAGCGCACGTCGTAGGGCGCGGGGTGGCCGTTGGCGGCGCGCACCGCGGCCCAGTCGGTGCCCCCGCGCGGGTTCGAGCCGTCGTTGGGCGAGTTCATGTACTCGACCCAGTCGGCGGCGAGACCGGGCCCGAGCGCCCAGTTCACGGTGATCATGCCGACCGCGCCGATCTGCTCGCAGAACTGCCCGAACTCGTCGCTGCCGACGACGATGTTGCGGCCGCTGGTCGGGTCGACGGGCCGTGCCTCCATCGGGCCGAGGCCGTCGCGCCAGTCGTAGTGGTTCGAGAGCAGACCGCCCGGGTAGCGCAGCACCGTCGGCCCCATGTCCCGAACCAGCGGCGCGTACGAGAAGAACTTGGCGCGCGCCGCGGCCGCGGCCTCCGGCGTGGTGACCTTGTCGGGCAGGCCGTTCGACGGGCCCGTCCACAGGATCTGCGTGCCCCACAGGTGGCGGTCGATGTGGCCGGTGACCTGCGTCGCGTCGACGCGCACCTCGGCGCTCACGCCGCCGCCCACCCCGCCGCTGCCACCGCAGCCGGCGACGACGAGCAGCGCCGCGATCACGCGCGCGCGCATGGGGTGCACGAGGTCCCGCCGGGGAAGGAAGCGCATCACGGAGGGTCGAGAGGGAACCGGAACGCGTTCGTCTCGAAGGCGGGAGATCCCGAGACCGCGGCGGGCCGGCGTGAGCGGCGCGCAACGTAACAGCATCGCGGGGCCGACGTCTGCCGTGGCGGCGCCGTCGGATGGGAGGGGCACGCGCCGCGTGCCCGGCGATACGACGGTGGGATCGCGGCGGCGCGGCGGTCGTTCACTGTCCGGCCCGGACATCCAGCGATCGACGGCACCGTCGACGGCACGCCGGAGCGTATCGGCGGTCGCGCGGCGCGCGACCCTCCGGGCCCGATCGTCTGGAGCGCGCCCGCTCCCTCGGGCGCCGGGGTCAGCCTGGGTCGGCGACGGAGCGCCGACGCTCCAGGCGGCGGATCGCGAACGCGACGACCACCAGCCCACCGAGGGCCGCGCTCGCGCCGCCGCCGTCACCGCGAGTCGCGACCCGGCAGCCACCGCCCCCGCCGCCACCACCGCTCTTGCCGCCGACCGGCGTGGTGACCACGTCGGTCGCGAGCGGCGCGCCGTCGTTCTCGAACTCCTGCACGAAGTCCACACCGCTGGTGATCGCCTTGGCCTTCACCGTGATGGGCTGGGCGCTCGACACCTGCGGAGTGTTGTTGAAGTACTCCTTCGGGAACGGCTTGCCGTAGGTGGAACGCAGGATCTCCGAGATGTTGAAGCCGCTCACGAAGCCCGCGTCCTGGCTGCCGTCGATGGCGTGGATGAAGACCGAGTAGATTCCCGGCGTGAGCCCGGGGATCTCGTAGTCGCCGCTCTTGCGGTTGCCCGAGAAGTAGCCCGCGATCGCGCCCACCACCTCGCCGGTGTTTCCGTTCACGGCGGTGAGGTGGGTGCCGAAGCCGCCACGGCCCTGGGCGTCGGTGATGGTGCCGCGGATGGTGCCGAAGTCGGTGGCGAAGGAGGCCGCCGGGTAGGCGTGCGAGAGTCCGGCGCGGTCGTCGTTGGTGAGGGTGCGCTGCTCGGCCGGCGAGCCGAAGAAGCCGACGTACGGGAACATCGTCGGCACCTGGGTCGCGGGCACGTCCGGATAGACGCCCGAGTGGCCGAGACCGCAGAGGTGGCCGATCTCGTGGATGAGCACGCCCTCGAGGTCGGCGTCGGCGGCGAACCGCGCGATGTTCGGGACGCTGATCACGATGTCGGAGTCACGGATCTCGCCGGTCGAGCGCTCGATGGTCGGGAACGCGAGGCCTATCACTCCGTTGTCGGCACCCGCGATGCGATCGAAGTAGACGCCGCTGTCGTCGAAGATCACGTCGATGCGGCCGTCGTCGCGGAACGCGTCGCCGCGGTCGATGTCGACGACCGTGGTGTTGTCGTCGCCGTCCGAATCCGGGATCAGACCGCCGTACTCGAAGGTGAGCGAGGCGCTCGAGACCTGCGCCCAGGCGTCGAATGCACGCCGCACCAGGTCGACGGCATCCACGCCCGCCACGCCGGTGCCGCCGGGGTCGACGAAGTAGCGGATGGGCTGCTTGTCGGCCGGCCAGTGGCTGTAGACGATCGGGCTCGTGCTCGAGCCGGTCTCCGCGAGCTGGCTGAAGCTCCACGCCGGTGCCGCGGCTCCCGCGACCAGCGCCACGACGCTCGCGCCGACCGCCGCGATGGACCTCGTTCGCGCGCCGCTCATCGCAGGTATCCCTTCACCTCGGCGAGGAAGTCGGCGAGCGGCACGCCGGCCGCGCCCACCGCGGGGCCGCCGCTCTCGCCGGCAGCGGTTCGCGCCGCGCGCACGGCGGGGCCGGTGGCGCCGTTCTCGATCTCGAACGAGCCCTGGTCGAAGCCCATCACGCCGCGCGTGCCGTCGGCCCGCGGGGCGGTCAGGAACAGCACCGCCGCGCGGCCCGCCGCGAAGCTCGGCGCGCCCGCGATGGCGAGCGCGCGGCCGGCGACCACGCCTCCCGGGACCGCGACGCGAACCTCGCTCGTGAGGCCGCCGCCCTTCATCACCTCGTCGATCGCGAAGGTCGCGAACGTGCCGGGGCGATGGGTGAGCGTGTCGAGCGCGCTGGTGACGGCGGTGCAGCGCGCCACCACCACCGCGTCGGCGCGCTCGGTGAGCGCCCGCAGGTCCATGGGAGCCACGGTGGTCGCGCGCGCGGCGCTCGCGCCGGCGACGGTGAGCAAGAGCGCGCCGAGCCACGCGCGTGTGAGTGACGCCATCGTTCGCTCCTCGAAGGGCTGTGATCGCGAAAGCCGGCGCAGGATAGGAGCGTGCGAAAAACCAAGTCAACGCGCGGCGCGTCGTGGCGAGGCACCCGGCCCGACGCATTGACGCGCACCCGGCCGGTTCCTACATTGATCGCGCGTTCCGGCCGCACGCGCCCCCACCGCCCACCCGATCCCTTGCCCACCGACGTCTCGCTCGTCCTCGTCACCGCGCCGCCCGGCGACCCCGCCGTGGGGCTCGCCCGCCAGGTGGTCGAGGAGGGGCTCGCGGCGTGCGTCAACCT
>CAYMQR010000058.1:0-14967 GCA_964392195.1 uncultured bacterium
CTGTCGTAGCGGCGGGCGCGAGCCCGCCGGGCGTCACGCAAGCAGCGGGCGGCCCGCCGGGAGGCGGGCCCTCCGAGCGACGCCGGAGGCTCGACAGCCCCCGGCTCCGAGCATCAGTCTTGCCAGATGACTGTTTTCCGCGCCGAGTACCAGCCGTCGGCCATCGGGCCGTAGCTCTTCTCGACCGAGCCACGCTTGATCTTGAGCGTCGGCGTCAGGTAGCCGTTCTCGATCAGCCACGGATCCTTGGCGACGACCAGGAACTCGAGCTGCTCGTGCGGGTCGAGGGTGTCGTTGACCTCCTTGACGAGCTTCTCGAGGTCGGGCGTCAGCGCCTCGCGCTTCACCGTGCCCTTGGCGAGGTCGGCGCGGAGCTGCTCGGAGAGCACCACGATCGCGTGCGGCTGCGGCTGCCCCGAGCCGGTCACGCACGCCTGCTCGAGCTTGGTGTTGGAGAGCAGCTTGTTCTCGATGGGCGCCGGCGCCACGTACTTGCCCTTGCTGGTCTTGAACAGCTCCTTGACGCGTCCGGTGATCTTGAGGCGTCCCTTCTCGTCCATCTCGCCGCGGTCGCCGGTCTTCAGGAAGCCGTCCTCGGTCATGACCTCGGCGGTGAGCTCGGGCGCCTTGTAGTAGCCGAGCATCGTGCCCGGGCTCTTCACCTCGATTTCGCCCGCCGCGCTGATCCGGCATTCGCAGTCCGGATAGGCGGTGCCGACGTAGCCGACCCGCGCCTCGCCGGGCTCGGAGGCGTGCGAGTACGAGAAGTTCTCGGTCATGCCGTAGCCCTCGAGCAGCTCCAGCCCGAGGCGCCGATACCAGGCGATCACGTCGGCGGGGATCGGCGCCGAGCCGCTGCCGGCGAAGCGCACGCTGTCGAGCCCCAGCCCCTTCAGCACCTTCTTGCCGACGATCCCCTTCACCACCGGGATCTTGAGCAGCCGGTCGAGCTTCTCGGGCGGCATCTTGGCGAACACGCCGAGCTGGAACTTGAGCCACAGCCGCGGCACCGAGATGAAGAGCGTGGGACGCGCGCGCTGCAGGTCCTGGACGAACGTCTCGAGCGACTCGGCGAAGTAGATGTGGAAGCCCGACGCCATCGAGCCCATCTCGACGACGAAGCGCTCGAACGCGTGGGCGAGCGGCAGGTAGGACAGCATCCGGTCGTCGTGGTTGACGTTCAGGTGCTTGCAGATCCCCACGCCCGAGACGCCCATGGTGCGGAAGCTGTGCATCACGCCCTTGGGCGTACCGGTCGAGCCCGAGGTGTAGATGATGGTGGCGAGGTCGTCGGCGTCACGGACCAGGCTGTCGCGCAGCGGCTGGGTGCTGGCGACGATCGAGTCCCAGGTGGGCACGCCGCTGATCGGGCTCATCGGCAGCGCGATCCGCGGCATCGACGCCGGGACGCCGTCCTTCATCATGTCCCACGCGTCGAGCTTGCCGATCAGGATCAGCTTGGCGCCGCTGTGATCGAGGATCTGCGAGACGGTGTCGGCCGTGAGGTTCGGGTAGAGCGGGATCGACACGTGGCCGGCCATCCAGATCGCCAGGTCGGCCATGATCCAGTGCGCCTGGTTCTTGGCCATGAGCGCCACGTGGCTGCGCGGCGGCAGCCCGAGGGACTTCAGGTGCGCGGCCATGCGCCGCACCTCGTCCATCGCCTGCGACCACGACCAATCCCGCGTCGGCCCACCCGTGACCGGCTGGGTCAGGTAGGTCTTGTTCGCGAGGTGCTTCTCCCAGTGGTAGGCGTTCTCGAGCGCGAGCGGTGAGTCGGTGCGCTGGACCATGGCTACTCCTCCCCCTCCGCGAACCGGCGAAGCACCGCCGCCGCGGATCCCCGTTGTGCGCGGCCATTCGCGCGAACGGCCAGTATTCGCGGGGAGGAGGGGCGGAAGCAACCCGGGCCAGCGGATCCGGCCCTGGGCCGGGACGGGCGCTCAGCGCGGAGCTGGGCGGGCCTCCACCTGCTGTACGGCGCTCGCGGCGATTCGGTCGAGGATGGGCGTGCCGCCCTCGCCCAGGCGGCCGAACGAGAGCACGCCGGTCGGGCAGCTGTGGACGCACGCCGAGCACCGCACGCACTCGGGGTCCTCCATCGGCCGACCCTTGTTCGCGAACGCCATGACGTCGATGCCCTGATGGCACACCGACGTGCACACGTTGCACGAGATGCACTTCTTCTTGTCGGCGAAGATGCGGAAGCGCGAGAAGCGCGCGTAGACGTGCATCAGCGCGGCGAGCGGGCACGCGAAGCGGCACCACACCCGCCCCGAGAGCCAGAAGTAGCATCCCACGCCGACGATGCCGGCGAGCCCGATGTCGACGAGGTGGTAGTAGTCGAGGTGGACGAACGAGAGCACGCCGCTCGAGGCGAGCGTCGCGCTCGAGAGCCATCGTTCGTGGAAGCGCTGCGCGAGCCCGCCCACCACCGTGCCCGGCGCGACCCAGCTCACCGCGCGCGTCACGAACAGCACGAGCGCCGCCGCGAGCACCCCCTGCCCCACCAGGTTCAGCCGGTTCCAGCGCGGGCCGTGCGGCATCTTGCTCCGCTGCGTGTCGCCGACCGTCTCCGCGAGCGCGCCGCACGAGCAGATCCACCCGCAATAGGCGCCCTTGCCCCACCGCCTCACCATCCACGGCACCAGCACGAAGGTCTGCAGCGCGCTCACCACCAGCCACCCCGCGAGCGGCTTGGCCGTGAACACGTTCCAGATGAAGAGCGGCCACGCGAGCACGAAGCCGAAGGCGCGCCAGTACTCGCGCCCCTGACCGTAGCTCGCGACGGGGAAGAACGCGTCCGCGAAGGTCTTGCCGGGCCCGTCGTCGAACCAGCCCGCGTGACCCGCCCACGGCAGCAGCAGGTACGGCAGCACGAAGAGCGGTAGCGCCTGGAACGCCATCAGCGTGAGGGTCTGGCGCGTGACGTAGGGAGTCCGGCGGCGGCGGATGCGCGCCAAGCCGAAGCCCACGATCGCGGCGGTGTAGGCGAGCGAGTAGTAGAAGCCGGGCTCGCGCAGCGTGATGCCGAGCGCGGTGGCGAAGGCCGAGGACCGGGCCGGATCCGGCGCGGCGAGTCCGTACGGGAACCAGCCGCGGCGCTGGAAGAGCTGGTCGAGCGTGCCGCCCGCCTTCCAGTTGTAGAGGAAGGTGCAGAACACCAGGAACGCGGCGAACGCGGCGATCGAGCGCGCCGTCCACTCGCCGCGGACCGGCACTCCCGAGCGCCGGAAGAACTCGAGCGGCGCCTCGCGTCCGATCATCGCGAACACCACGTCGTTGGCGAGCCGCTCGCCGGTGCCGCGCTCCCCGTCCTCGGCGCCGCTCGCGGCGAGGACCACCTCGCGTTCGCGCACCTCGCGCACCACCGTGGAGAGACGGACGTCGATCGCAGCGCGCGCCCGCACGGCCGCCACGTTCTCGGCCTTCGGCCGGGCAAACTCCGCGCCGCGGTGGCAGAGCGTGACGCGCGCGCCGGCGTCCGCGAGGGCGACCGCGGTCTCGAGGGCCGAATCACCGCCGCCCACCACCAGCACCCGCGAGCCGGCGTGGTCCGCGGGGTCGTGGAGGCGATGGAAGACGTTGGGCAGGTCCTCGCCCGGCGCGCCCAGGCGCCGGAAGTCGCCGCTCTTCCCGATCGCGACGATCACGCGGCGCGCGTGCACAGGCTCACTCGCCGCCGCGGCCGCCGGGTGCAGCACCAGCAGCTCGCCGCGCCGCTCGACGCGCTCGATCCGCAGCGCTCGCGGCTCGATCCCGGCCGCGTGGCGCTGTTCCTCGAGCTCGTCGAGGAGGCGCTCCTTCACGTCGGCCCGCATCGTGAGCGAGCCCGCCGGCACCAGGCCGCTCGGATACGTGAAGATCGGCTTCGCGCTGGGGAAGTCGTGCAGGGTCTGGAACGGCCGCGCCGCCTCCAGCGCCTCGAAGCGCAGGCCGGCCTTCTTCGCCTCCAGCGCCGCGGAGATCCCGGCGACGCCGCCCCCCACGATCGCGAGGTCGAGGACGGCGTCCCCGCCGCGCGCGCGCTCCTCGGCGAAGCCGGACTCGGCGAGGATCGCCTGCACCGCCCGCGCGCCGCCGTCGGCCGCGAGCTTGAGCAGCGGGATGCCACTCAGGTCGCCGACGATGCGTAGCCCCGGCACCGCGGTGCTGCCATCCGGCCCGGCCTCCGGCAGCGGCTCGACGGTGCCCGCCGGCCAGCCCGTGTGCAGCCAGCGCGCATAGCTCGCCAGCCACCCGAGCGGCGCGCGCCAAGCGCGCGAGCCGGAGGTGCTGGTGGCGGTCATCGATCCCGGTTCGGGTAAAGGGCCAGCGGCGGCGCCGGCCCGGCGATCGGCTCAGCGCCGCGCCGCGCAGTGTAGCGAGGAACGGACCGCGGGCGCCCGCTCACGCGGCCTCGCCGAGCTGGATCACGTTCTTGATCCCGGTGGCCCGGCCGAGCAGCAGCTCGCGATGCGCCTCGATCGGGAACCGCCCGGTGATGAGCGAGCGGACCGCCGCGGGGAACCGCGCCATGAAGGTGCCGAGGTCGCGAATCGCGTGCTGGAAGGTGCCCTTCCCCGCGTTCACGGTGCCGTAGACGATCTGGTTCTTGAGGACGAGGTTGCGCATCAGGAGGTCCGTGTCGACCTGGATCGGCGCCTTCCGCCCGGGCACGCCGGTGAACACGAAGACGCCGTTGGTGCCGAGCACCTTCATCACCTCGAAGGCGATCTGCGAGGCGCCCACCGCCTCGTACACGACGTCGATGTTCCCCACCGTCCGGGCGAGCGACTCGACGTCGTGCTCCTCCGAGGCGATGTACCGCGCCCCCAGTGACTCGACGAGGTCGGCCTTGTCGTTGGGCTTGCGGGAGCGCGAGTACACGTAGGTCTCGAAGCCGTTCACGATCAGCGCCATCGCGCCGAGCAGCCCGACCGGCCCCGCACCGAGCACCACCGCCTTGTGGCCCTCGCCGAGCGGCGCGTCCGCCCGCGGCGACACCTTCCACGGCAGGCGCGTCTGCACCTGGCCCAATTGCTCGAGCGCCTTCTCCGCGATCGTGAGCGGCTCGACCAGCACCGCCACGTCGCGCAGCTCGCGCGGCACCACGTTCATGTAGCGCGCGTCGTCGACCACGCGCTCGGTCATGAAGCCGTGCGCCTCCTTGATGCCGCGCTCGCGGAACTCGCCGGTGAAGCAGAAATCCTGGCGTGCCACGCTGCACGCGGCGCAGTCGTCGTGGAGGCACGGACGCCGCACCATCGGCACGACCAGGTCGCCCTCGCGCAGCCCCTCGGCCTCGGCGCCGAGCTCGATCACCTGGCCGAGCGACTCGTGGCCGATCACCAGCTGCGCCGAGCCGTCGGGCGGGGTGCCGTAGTCGAAGGCGCAGATCTCGCGATCGGTCCCGCACACGCCGACGTCTAGCATGGCGAGCTTCACGTCGGTGGGACGGGCCAGGCGCGGCTCGGGATGGTCGACCAGACCGACCTCGCGGTTCGACGGGTTGACGGCGACGGCTTTCATGGACGCGATCCTCTCCAGGGTGCGGGTGATGGCATTGTCACGCGGCGATCGTGCCACTCGCCCGGCGCCACGCGCGCCGCACGGCGTTGCGAGCGCGGCCGAGCAGCCGGTACGCGCGGATGCAGCGGCGGCACGCACCGCTGGCCTCGACCCACTCCGGGTGCAGACGCCGGATCTCGACCAGCACGAAGTTCTCGACGTCGCGGTGGTCGGTCCAGTGATCGGGCCGCACGTCGTCGCCGCACAGCGAGCACTGGACGGTCGGAGAACGGGTCGGTCGGGCCATCTTCGCGATCATGACGATCTCCCACGGGGTGGCGGGCTTCGGTGCTCAGTCACGCCGCGCCGCCGACCGTTACGCGCGCGGCTCGTCCGTAACGCGCCGAGCCGCCGCGCGACCATGCTCGGGAAACCCTCGACGCGAGAGAGAGGAAGACCGATGCCGCTCGCACGCCGACTCTTGGACGCTCCGGACCGGGACCTCGACTCGAAGGCGCGCGCCCTCGAGTGGGTGGCGCGCTTCGCGGCGACGAGCGCGGTCTACGCCCCCGCGCCCGGCGACGACGACCCGGGCTGGGCCGCGGTCGCGAGCCAGCTCGAGCACGGGCGGCCGGGTGGCGTACCGGGCACGCCCTTCCGACGGCTAGCGTGAGCGCGGCCGGGTCGGGCCTCGGCGACGACGTCGCGCCGGCGCCGCCTCTCTAGCCCTGTGGATCGACCGCCAGCACCAGCTTGCCCACCGTGGCGCCGCTCTCGAGCGCGCGGTGCGCCTCGGCGACCTGCTCGAACGCGAACGCCGTCACCGGGGGCGCCCGCAGCGCACCCGACTCGACCCACCCGAGGAGCTTCTCCATCCCCTCCGCGAGGAGCGCGTGGCGCTCGAAGAGGTAGGAGAGGTTGAACGCCAGCACGCTGCGGTTCCGGGTCGTCATGTCGAGGGGATCGAAGCGCGGCGTGCGCAGCCAGTCCCAGGCGAGCTTCGGATAGCTCGGCCGCCCGGAGCCGCCACCGCGGGGCAGCATCGTCGCGAAGCCGTACACCACCAGCCGCCCCGGCGACCCGAGGTGCCGGTAGCTCGCGGCGAGCGTCTCCACTCCGTTCGCGTCGAGGATCACGTCGTAACCCTCGGGCGCGAGCCGGCGTGCTTCCCGCCAGAGGTCCGCCGCGCCCTTGTCGATCACGTGGTCGGCGCCGAGCGCACGCACGGTCTCGACCTTGTGCGCGCCACGCACCACGCCGACCACCCGGCAGCCGGCGAGCTTGCCGAGCTGCACCAGCATGCTGCCGACGCCGCCCGCGGCCGAGTGCACCAGCAGCGTCTCGCCGGGGCGCGGGTGCGCGAGCTCGAACAGCGCGAAGTAGGCCGTCAGCGCCACCGCGGGAAAGCCCGCGGCCTCGAGCACGTCGAGCCGGACTGGACGCCTCCACGCCTGATGACGCGGCACCACCAGCTCGGTCGCGTAGCCGCCGAAGCGCGTGACCGCCAGGACCTCGTCGCCGACGCCCAGGTCGTCCACGCCCGCGCCGCGCTCGACGATCCGCCCCGCGACCTCGAAGCCGGGCGTGATCGGCCACCCGACGTACTTCTTCGCCGACGAGTAGAGGCCCATCCGCACCGCGATGTCCGCGAAGTTGACGCCCGCGGCGCGCACCGCGACGCGCATCTCGCCGGGCCCCACCGACGGCGCGGGGTGCTCCTCGACGACGAGCCGATCGCGGCCCCCGGCCCGGTGGATCACCACCTTCTTCATCGCGTCGCGCGGCTCCCCCTGGCGCCCACGGGGCGGCGCCTCGGCCTCAGCCGAAGATCTTCTCGCGCGCCAGGTCGCAGATCGTCACCACCGCGGGGTGCTTGAGGCGGCGCTCCGCGGAGATCGCGTAGAAGCGCTCGCGCACGTCGTCGGTGACGCCGATCCGCCGCGAGCCGTACTGGGCGATCGTCTGCGCCTCGATGACGAGCGGCACCGAGAAGACGCCGACGCCCGACTGGCCGAAGGTCTTGAGCAGCGCCATGTCGTCGAACTCGGCGACCACTCGCGGCCGCACGCCGATCGCGTCGAACCACTGGTCGAGGGCGCGGCGGAGCGTGGTGTGCTCGGTGGGCAGCAGCATCGGCTTGCCGTCGAGCGAGCGCGGGAATCCCTTGGCGAGCTGCTTCGCGAGCGGCGGCGCCGCGTGGAACGCGATCCCGCACTCGCCGAGCAGGTGGTTGAACGCCTTCACGCTCACTCCGGTCGGAACCGGCGCGTCCGAGATCACCAGGTCGAGTTCGTGGAGCGCCAGCTCGGCCAGGAGTCGCGCCGGCTGGTCCTCGCGGCAGATCAGATGCACCGGCTCGGGGAGCTTGAGGGCCGCCTCGATCAGCCGGTACGCGATCAGCTTGGGGACAGCGTCGGCGATCCCCACGGTGAAGCGCAGCGGACGTCCGGTGGGGCGGTCCTTCACGGTGTCCATCAGCTCGCGCCCGATCGAGAAGATCTCGTCGGCGTAGCGGTAGACGAGCCGCCCCATGTCGGTCAGCACCAGCCCGCGCCCCTCGCGCTTGAGGAGCTTGGTGCCGAGCGAGCGCTCCAGCATGCGGAGCTGCCCGCTGATCGTGGGCTGCGCGAGCCTGAGCTCACGGGTCGCCTTGGCGATGCTGCCCTCGCGCGCGACGACCCAGAAGTAGAGCAGATGGTGGTAGTTGAGCCATTCCATCGCGAGCCCGAGGCTAACAGGCCGCTCGAGGCCAAGTGGAATCGGAGGGCCGCGCGCCGCGCGGCCGGCGATACGCCCCGTCGCCGCATCACCGATCCGGCCGGCCCCTGTAGGCGCCAGCGATCGAGCGGCTTCCCGCCGACGGAGCGGCGGGCTCCAGCGGCTTGCTGCGCTGTTGGTGCCGCGCTGCGACGCGCGGGTCGCGCTGGTTGGGCGCCGCATAACTCATCGTTATTATCGAATGATCGTCGCCAAAGTTTCTATTTGTAGATGGAACGGCCGCTCCTTAGTTTGCGCGCCGTCGACGAGAACCGGTCGTCTCCCTTTCCCTCGCAGCCGCCGGAGTCAGCCATGCGAATCGAGATCCGAGACCGAGGCATCGAGCCCACCGACGCGATCCGCCACCACGCCGAGCGCCGCCTTCACTTCGCGCTCGGCCGCTTCGACGACCGCATCCGCGCGGTGCGGATCTGGATCCTCGACGAGAACGGTCCGATGCGCGGCGGCGTCGACAAGGCCTGCCGGCTAGAGCTGCGAACCCACACCAACCGCGAGGTCCGCGTCGAGACCCGCCACGAGGACCTGTACGTGGCGATCTCGCACGCGGCGGAGCGCGCCGGGCGCGCCACCGCCCGGCTCCTCGCCCGCGAGGCGAGGCTCGTCTGAGCCTGGCCAACGCGTGCCACGCCGAACCATGGACAGGAGTCACCCGATGAGCCCCCTGAACCCCAAGAGCATGCGCTTCAACGCGATCTACTTCCTGATCGCGACGTTCGGCGTCATCACCATCCACGACATCTGGATGCAGTCGCAGTTCGTGGAGTCGATCCCGTACAGCGAGTTCCAGAAGCGCCTGCGCGCCGGGCAGGTGAAGGAGATCGTGATCGGCGCCGAGGCCATCCAGGGCGAGATGAACGAGTCCGCCCCGGTCGCGAAGAGGCGCTTCGTGACCACCCGCGTCGAGACCGATCTGTCGCGCGAGCTCGAGACCTTCGGCGTCAAGTACTCGGCCCGGATCGAGAGCCGCGTGCTGCCGACGCTCCTCTCGTGGATCGTCCCGGTGCTGCTCTTCTTCGGGGTGTGGGCGCTCATCATGAAGCGGTTCGCCGGCAAGCTGGGTCCAGGCGGCGGCTTGATGTCGATCGGCAAGAGCAAGGCCAAGGTCTACGTCGAGACCGACACCAAGGTCACCTTCCGTGACGTCGCCGGAGTCGACGAGGCCAAGGTCGAGCTCGAGGAGATCGTTGCGTTCCTGCGCGAGCCCAAGGACCACGGCCGCCTCGGCGCGCGGATGCCGAAGGGCGTGCTCCTCGTCGGCCCCCCGGGCACCGGCAAGACGCTGCTCGCGCGCGCCGTCGCCGGTGAGGCGGGCGTGCCGTTCTTCTCGATCAGCGGCTCGGAGTTCGTCGAGATGTTCGTCGGCGTCGGCGCCGCGCGGGTCCGCGATCTCTTCGAGCAGGCGCGCCAGCAGGCGCCGTGCATCATCTTCGTCGACGAGCTCGACGCCCTCGGCCGCGCCCGCAACGCGGGCGGCGTGCTCGGCGGCCACGACGAGAAGGAGCAGACGCTCAACCAGCTCCTCGTCGAGATGGACGGCTTCGATCCGGCCGCTGGCATCGTGCTGCTCGCCGCCACCAACCGCCCCGAGATCCTCGACCCGGCGCTGTTGCGGGCCGGCCGGTTCGATCGCCAGGTGCTCGTGGATCGCCCCGACCGCATCGGGCGCGCGCAGATCCTGCGCGTCCACCTGGCGAAGATCGTCACCGCGCCCGACCTCGACCCGGAGCAGGTGGCGCAGCTCACCCCCGGCTTCACCGGCGCCGACCTCGCGAACCTCGTCAACGAGGCGGCTCTGGTCGCGACGCGCCGCAAGTCCGAGACGGTGTCGATGGCGGACTTCACGGCCGCCATCGAGCGCATCGTCGCAGGTCTCGAGAAGAAGAACCGCCTGCTCAACCCACGCGAGCGCAAGGTCGTCGCGTACCACGAGATGGGGCACGCGCTGGTCGCCGCCGCGCAGCCGGGTAGCGACGCGGTCCACAAGGTCTCGATCATCCCGCGCGGCATCGGCGCACTGGGCTACACGATCCAGCGCCCCACCGAAGACCGTTTCCTCATGACCCGCGAGGAGCTCGAGGCCAAGATGGCGGTGCTGCTCGGCGGCCGAGCCGCCGAGCACTTGGTCTTCGAGCATCTCTCGACCGGCGCTTCCGACGACCTGGCGCGCGCGACCGACATCGCGCGCAGCATGGTGACGCGCTTCGGAATGGTCCCCGAGCTCGGTCACGTGGTCTACGACCGCGAGCCCCAGGGTTTCCTGGGACCGGCGGCGATGGCCGTCCAAGGGCGCAATTACAGCGAGCAGACGGCGCGCGAGATCGACTGCGCGGTGCGCGGCATCGTGCGCGCCTCGTACGAGCGCGCGCGTGCGATCCTCGAAGCGCGCCGCGACGTGCTCGAAGCGAGCGCGAGCGCCCTGCTCGCTCGCGAGACCCTCGACGAGAAGGAGCTGGGCCCGTTCCTGGCGAGGATGGCGGGCTCGGCGCCGCCGGGCGGCGCGCGCCTCGACCTCGCCGCCTGCACCGGCCAAGTTCCCGTCTGACGCCGGCACGCGTGACGCCCCGGCCGGCCTGCCCACCTCCAACCGCAGAGCCTCGTCATGTCCGCCTCCGTCCTGGTCTTGTTCGTCCTCGGCCTCGGCCTGCTCGTCGCCGGCGCGGAGGGGCTGGTGCGCGGCTCGTCGCGGCTCGCCGCTCGCGCCGGCATCTCGCCGCTGGTGATCGGCCTGACGGTGGTGGCCTACGGCACCAGCACGCCGGAGCTGGTGGTCAGCACCACGGCCGCGCTCAAAGGGCAGACCGACATCGCGGTCGCCAACGCCGTCGGCAGCAACATCCTCAACGTGCTGCTCATCCTCGGCATGTGCGCGGTGATCACGCCACTCGCGGTGACCTCGCAGATCATCCGCCGCGAGGTGCCGATCATGATCGTGGCGTCGCTGGCGCTGCTGTGGTTCGTGCTCGACGGCGCGATCACGCGCGCCGAGGCCGCCGTTCTGCTCGCCGGGATCGTGGTCTACACGGCGAGCTCGATCTGGCAGAGCCGCCGCGAGTCGGCGGCGGCCCAGGCCGCCGCCGGCGCTCCGATCGAAGAGCCGCACGGGAGCTGGACGCGCGACGCGGCCTTCGTCGCGGCCGGGCTCGGCGCGCTCGTCCTGGGAGCGCGATGGCTGGTGCAGGGCGCGATCGCCATCGCGCAGTCGTGGGGCGTGAGCGAGGCGATCATCGGCCTCACGATCGTGGCGGCGGGGACCTCGCTCCCCGAGGTCGCCACCTCGATCGTCGCCACCCTGCGCGGCCAGCGCGACATCGCGATCGGCAACGTCGTCGGCAGCAACATCTACAACATCCTCGCGATCCTCGGCGTCGCCGGGCTGCTGTCGAAGTCGGGCCTCACGATCGGTCCTGCGATGATCGCGATCGACGTGCCGGTGATGGTCGCCGTCGCGGTCGCGTGCTTGCCGCTGTTCTTCACGGGCGGACGGCTCGCGCGCTGGGAAGGGGCTCTGTTCGTCGCGTATTACGTCGCGTATACGGCCTTCCTGATCCTCGCCGCGCAGAAGCACGACGCGCTGCACGGCTTCACCGCGCTCATGACGGTCTGGGTGCTGCCGATCACGGCGGTCACGATCGTGGTTCTCGCCGGCCACTCGTGGTGGAAGGGCCGCTCCTGACCTCGATCCCTTGCAGCCGGGGCGCACGCGCCCCGAGGGGAGCCCGACGATGCGCAAGGTTCTGACGTTCTCGATCCTGTTGATCCTCGGCATGGCCGGGTCCCAGCTCGGCCCCGCGTGGGCGCCGGAGGCATGGCTCGCGCTCCGACCGTGGCTCACCGCCGCGACCATGTTGTGCCTCGCCTTCCTGATGATCCACGTCGGTTACGAGTTCGACATCGATCGCTCGAACCTCCGCCCGTACGGGATCGACTACGCCATCGCCGCGACCGCCGCGGCGTTCCCGTGGATCTTCTGCGCCGTCTACTTCGTCGCGGTGATGGGCGGTCCGGGAAGCCTGTCGAGCTGGGAGACGTGGAAGGAGGCGCTGCTGGCCGGACGCTTCGCCGCGCCTACGTCGGCCGGCGTGCTGTTCTCGATGCTGGCGGCCGCCGGCCTCTCGGCCACCTGGCTGTTCCGCAAGGCGCGCGTGCTCGCGATCTTCGACGACCTCGATACCGTCCTGCTCATGATCCCGCTCAAGATGATGATCGTGGGCCTGCAGTGGCAGCTCGGCATCATCATCTTGATCATGGCGGTGCAGGTGTGGATCGCGTGGCGCTACCTCCACGCGGTGCGCTGGCCCATCACCTGGCCGTGGGTGCTCGGGTACGCCGCGGCGATCACGGCGGTGTCCGAGGTGGTCCACCGAGGCAGCTTGCTGGTCGACGACAGCGTGCCGATCCACATCGAAGTCCTACTGCCGGCGTTCGTGCTCGGCTGCATCCTGGCTCGTCCCGCGGGTCACGATCCCCATCGCGACGACGCCCGCGAGGGACATCAAGAGGGACCGGAGCAGCCCGAGGAGCAGCGGGTGTCGACCATCCTCTCCGCCGTGTTCATGCTGCTGGTGGGCCTATCGATGCCCCGCATCGAGCTGGGCGGCGCGGGGGGCATCACCTGGCAGATGCTCGCGCTGCACGTGATCGCGCTGACCGTGCTGGCGAACCTCGGCAAGATGTTCCCGCTGTTCTGCTACCGGTCGGAGGCGAGCTGGCGCGAGCGGCTGGCGCTGTGCATCGGTATGTGGCCCCGCGGCGAGGTCGGCGCCGGCGTGCTGGTCGTCTCGATCGGCTACGGCATCGGCGGCCCCATGGTGAGCGCCGCCACGCTCTCCCTCGCCCTCAACCTCATCCTCACCGGCCTCTTCATCGTGGCCGTGAAGAAACTACTTGCGAGCACGGCGCGCTGACCGCGCGCTCGCCGGACGGAGATACCCATGCCTCCCGCCACCATCGGAAGTCCCGGCCTGTGGGCCGGATTCATCGGTTTCGTCATCGTCATGCTCGCCCTCGACCTGGGCGTGTTCCACCGCAAGTCCCACGTCGTGGGCTTCCGCGAGGCGCTCGGCTGGAGCGCGGTGTGGATCACGCTCGCGCTCGTGTTCAACGCCGGCGTGTGGTGGCAGTTCGGCACGAAGCCGGGGATCGAGTTCCTCACCGGCTACCTGATCGAGAAGTCGCTCTCGATCGACAACATCTTCGTGTTCGTCGTGATCTTCTCGACCCTCGGCATTCCCGCGCTGTACCAGCACCGGGTGCTGTTCTGGGGCATCCTGAGCGCGCTCATCCTGCGCGCCGTGATGATCTTCGCGGGCGCTGCGATGCTCGAGCGCTTCCACTGGCTCATCTACGTCTTCGGCGCGTTCCTGATCCTGACGGGCATCAAGCTCTTCCGCCAGCGCGGGCAGGAGCAGAACCTCGAGGACAGCGCGGCGCTGCGCTGGGCGCGCAAGCTGGTGCCGTCCACGGAGCGGTTCGACGGCGAGCGTTTCTTCACCCGCGAGAACGGCAAGCGCGTCGCGACTCCTCTGTTCCTCGCGCTGATCCTGGTCGAGTTCACCGACGTGGTGTTCGCGATCGACTCGATCCCGGCGATCTTCGCCATCACCCGCGACCCGTTCATCGTCTTCACCTCGAACATCTTCGCGATCCTCGGGCTGCGCTCGCTGTTCTTCGTGCTCGCGGACATGGTGGCGCGGTTCGCCTACCTGAAGGTCGGGCTCGCCGCGGTGCTGGTGTTCGTGGGCGCCAAGATGTCGCTGGTCGACGTCTACAAGGTGCCGCCGCTCGTCTCGCTGGTGGTGATCGCGCTGCTGCTCGGCGGCTCGATCTGGCTCTCGCTCGCCAAGAGCCGCGCGAGCGGGAGCGCCAGCGCGTCCGCGACGGCATGACCCACCCGACCGCGCCCTCGCTTACAATCGGGGCATCGTCGCGAACACCCCCGCGCAGAGCGCGGGTGCGGGTCGGGCCTCCATGACCACCAACACGCTGGTGAAAGTCGAAGAGACCGCGTTCCAGGGTTACGCCGCCATCCGCCTCGCCATCGCCGACCTCACCGTGCTGGTGGTGCCGGAGGTGGGCGGGCGGATCCTGTCCGTGAAGCACCGCGGCGAGGAGCTCTTCTTCGCCCACGAGGAGCACCTGGGCGATCCCGTGGACGTGGCGGCGGCGCGGGACCTGGCCGCGGAGAAGAAGCGCCTCGGGTTCCGCCTGTGGGGCGGCGACAAGACCTGGGTGGCACCGCAGAGCGCCTGGACGCTCGGGATCCCGCCGCTCGACCTCGACGCCGGGCGCTACACGTGGCGTCACGAGGGCAAGGCGATCGTGATGGAGAGCCCCGAGTGCCGCGAGACCCACCTCAAGATCACGCGCCGCGTGGAGCTGTTCTCGAACGGCGACCTGCTCCTCGACGAGAAGCTGACCAACGTGGGCAAGCGCGACGCGACTCGTGGCATCTGGGACGTGACCCAGATGCTGCGGCCGTTCGACGTCTACCTGCCGGTTCCGATCGCGGGCGTGCGCGGCTACCCCGACGAAGGCGACTCGGTGGCGATCCGCGACCAGGTGCTCACGACGCGCGAGAGCTGGACCTGCGTGCCGTGCCGCGAGGCGCGGCACTTCAAGTTCGGCGGCCTCGCCGAACGCGGCGTCGTCGATGCGCTGAGGTCGGGGGCGGACGAGACCCTCGCCCACGTGCGCCGCTTC